>NZ_JAXHDD010000005.1:0-130445 GCF_037072025.1 Pseudogracilibacillus sp. SO30301A
ATAATCGGTCAGATCGCTGAATTATAGACTGAAACCGCTGAATCCCATCAGTGCGCTGAATAATTTTGTAATGAACAAGCATAATACAACTTTTAAATTACAGGTAGATGAAGGAAAGTATATTTATACTCTTTATTTCCTTTTACTGCACGAACCCATTTAGGATTCGCATGGTGACATTAATTTCACCTTCAAGTAAATTGGAAACAGGGATCCAATATTTACCGGTACGAGATGGAAGTTTTATGATGTAAATGGGATTAATGTAGGTTATCCTTTGGCGATGCCGAAAATGTCAAAAGATGGGGAAGTTGATTCATTTATATTAATTTTACATGTCTTTATATAGATGAAGATATACAGGACGGAGATTATGATATTAAAGATGGAATTATTAAAATAGATGTAAATGGTAGGGAGTTTGAAGTAGATATGGAAGAAGATCCGGAAGAGTTTATTATAAATCCAGAAGTGATAGAGAGTTACTGATTATGGAGAGGACTAAGTTTAATTGCATATCTGTTATTTTTTTTCGTTTATTTTTTAACGATGTATTTAGTATCGCCAACGATAATAGGATTGGTTTTTGCGACAGGTGTAACATTTTTTGTTGTTAGAACCAATTAATTCATTTAATAAATGAGTTGGGAACAATATGGAATTAGAAATGTAGTAGGAGTGAAGCAATTGAATGATTTTTTTTGGCTTACACTCAGTTGTATCAAAGGTGTAGGCAGTAAAACGTTAATACAACTATACGAAAATTACCCTGATTTAAACGTTGAAAATATTAGTGAACAAATAAAGATGATAAAGAAGAAAAATATAAGCAAATTGTTATCGCCGGAAAATATTAAGATTGCTAAAGAAAGCGCTGAAAATTTAATTATTTCACATGGAAAAATGGATATCAGAGTTATTCCAATTTCGAGTGACTACTATCCTGAGTATTTACGCTTAATTGAAGATCCGCCAACTGTTTTGTATGCAAAAGGAAATATTGAGTTGTTAAAAGAAAAACAAACCATCGCTATCGTCGGAACAAGAGAACCAACTGAAACAGGGAAAAAAGCTGCATATAAAATTGCAAAAACATTTGCTGAAATGGGGTATAATATCGTAAGTGGACTTGCGTTAGGAATCGATACAGTGGCTCATAAAGGAGCATTAGAAGCAAAAAATGGAAAAACAATTGCCGTTTTAGCAGGGAACTTGACCCAGATTTATCCAGCGGAAAATAAAAAACTTGCAACAGAAATTTTGGAACGGGATGGATTATGGCTATCGGAAACTCCGATTGGGCAAGCGAATATGAGAGGGTATTTTGTGAAAAGGGATAGGATTCAAAGTGGTTTATCATTAGGTGTTTGTCCGGTACAAACACCAACAAAAAGCGGAACTCAACATACTATAGAGTTCTCAAGGAAACAAAATAGATTTTTATTTACTCCACCCCCTTTACAACAAGATGAAAACGAAAATGCAATTCAAGGAAATATAGAATTAATTAAAGCTGGTGTGTCTGTTTTACAAAATAAAGAATCGTATCAAACGATTCACAACAACTTATTGGACTACAAATCAAGGCTAGATAATGAACATGATGAGCGTTTTGAAAAAGTGAGTTCAATACAACGTTAAGATATAACTTTGGAACAACTAAATTTATTCGATGGATAAATTTAGTGAGAATCAAACCCATATCTATTATTTAGGTGGGCTCCTTTACTTATAAATAAGGTTTTATTAAAAAATTAACTTGCACTGTTTATACTCATAAACAACTTGGTAGTTTTTTATTGTCTAAAATTCGAAATGAAGTTAATTTTTTTGGATAAAATCTTTCTCCATAAGGTATCTCTTTGATCAACCTCTACCAGTAGAGGAAGTGGAACAAAAATGGTTGAAAATTTAAAATTTCATAACAATTAAAGACAATAAAAATCCGCTTGGTGTTAAGAGGCGGATTTTTATTTAGAAAAACGAAGAGGTTGATTAACTAAGTAATTTCCTGGCGAATGTCCGTACGGCAATCCCAATTATCGTAAAAGGAAGTGTATAAAAGTATTCCGTCAAAGGAAATTTCCCAATTGTTTACATAATTATTGAATCAATAATTACTTTAATTAAAAATCAAACTCCTTTGCGACTGTAACAAATTCGCGAACGGAAAATGGCAAGTAATTATTCTTTTTCCAAATCATTCCGAGCTCTAAATGAATATCTGGTTTTTCAAATGGAATTGCGACAATATTTTTATTGTTTATTTTGTTACATATTTGACTAGGTAATAATGCAACGCCAAGCTTAGCTTCTACCATTTCTAAAATAAAGTCTTTTTGAGAACTCTCACAAACGATGTTAGGGTAAAATCCATACTGGGAGCAAGCGTCAATAATGCTGTCGAATAAGGAAAAATCTTGTCGATACATAATAAAAGATTCGTCTTCGATATTTTTAACACTTATCTCGGATTTTTCAATTAGAGCATGTTGTTTATGAACTACTAACATTAACGGATCTTTAACTATTTGCATAATGTCAACTTCTTTTTTGTTTAAAGGTTTATTACAAACAAAGCCAATATCTAATGTGCCATCACAAACCCCACTTTTTATTTTTTTGGAGCCAACTTCACTTAATGATACATCGATCATTGGAAATAAATCGATATAGCGACTGATGATCTTAGCGCAAAAAGCCGCACCTATTATCGGTGGGATTCCTATTTTAATTTCTCCTTTTTTAAGCTCCATAACATCGTTTAATTCTGACGTTAAATTTTCATAAGCGTGGAGAACATGTTTTGCATTTTGCAGTAGCGCATTCCCTGCATCAGTCATTTCTAACTGTCGAAACGAACGGTAAAAAAGTGGTACGCCTAACTCTTCCTCAATCCCCTTAATTGTTTTGCTCAAAGAGGGCTGTGATACATGTAATGCAGTAGCTGCCTTGGTAAAATTTAAATGTTTCGCCACCTCAATAAAATATTCCAAATGCCGGATATCCAATTATGTTAATCCTCCTAAAATTTCACTTGATAAACCTATTATACAACAGCTATAACTAAATGGAATAGTAGGTATTCGAATTATGTATTGTAATAATATATTAAACTGTTATATAATAGTTGGCAACAAGAAGGAAAAATTGACAGGAGGATGTATGATGACGAATTACGTTAATGTTGGTAGTATCAAGGTTGCTGAAGAATTGTATAACTTTGTTAACAGAGAAGCGCTTCCTGAAACTGGACTTGATATAGAACAGTTTTGGAATGATTTTGAAAAACTGTTACTTGATTTCACCCCACGTAACAGAGCGTTATTAGAGAAACGTGATCAATTACAAGACCAAATTGATGCGTGGCATAAAGAGAATAAAGCGTTTGATCCGGGAAAGTATAAAGCGTTTTTAGAGGATATTGGATACCTCGAGCCGGAAGTTGAAAATTTTAAAGTTGATTTGCAAAATGTAGATGATGAAATTTCTCAAATCGCTGGACCTCAACTTGTCGTGCCAATTAATAATGCACGTTATGCGATAAATGCTGCCAATGCACGTTGGGGATCCTTGTACGATGCTTTTTATGGTACAGATGTAATTAGTGAAGAAGATGGGGCAGAAAAATCAGGAGCATATAATCCAGTTCGTGGAAACATCGTAATTGAAAAAAGTAGAGAATTTTTAGATGCTAGTGTACCCCTTACATCCGGTTCACATAAAGATGCAACAAAATACGGCATAGAAAATGGGAAGCTTGCGATTGTTCTTTCTAATGGAGAAACTGTCGGTTTAAAAGAGGAAGATAAGTTTATAGGGTTTCAAGGAGAAGAAAGCGAACCTTCTTCCATTTTATTAAAAAATAATGGACTTCATATTGATATCCAAATCGATCCGCACCATCCAATCGGAAAAACGGATAATGCTGGAGTAAAAGATATTATAATTGAATCAGCAATTACAAGTATTATGGATTGTGAAGATTCTGTAACAGCTGTTGATGCAGAAGATAAAGTAGATGTATATCGTAACTGGAAAGGATTAATTCGCGGAGAGCTTTCCACGTCATTTAAAAAAGGTGATCGAACAATCGAGCGGACATTTAATGAAGACCGCATCTACAAAACAACAGATGGAGAAGAAGTGACATTATCCGGTAGAGTTCTCATGCTTGTGAGAAATGTTGGACATTTAATGGTGAATAACGCTGTATTAAATGAAGATGGAACTGACGCATATGAAGGTATTTTGGATGCTGTTTTTACTAGTTTAGTAGCTAAACATAATTTACTAGGTAAAGGAAAATATATTAACTCAAAAAAAGGGTCTATTTACATTGTAAAACCTAAAATGCACGGATCTGAAGAAGTTAAATTTACTAATGAATTATTTGCAAGAGTAGAAGATATGCTTGATTTAGAAAGAAATACATTAAAAGTTGGGGTCATGGATGAGGAACGTCGTACAAGTCTAAACTTAAAGAACTGTATTCATGCGGTTAAAGAACGGGCGATTTTTATTAATACAGGTTTCTTAGACAGAACAGGTGATGAAATTCATACATCAATGGAACTTGGACCAATGCTTCGTAAAGTAGATATGAAAAATGCCACATGGCTTTCTTCTTATGAGAAAAATAATGTAAGCATTGGATTACGTGCAGGATTTAAAAATGAAGCTCAAATCGGTAAAGGTATGTGGGCGATGCCTGACAAGATGGAGGATATGGTTCGTGAAAAGATCGGTCATCCAAAAGCTGGAGCAAATACCGCTTGGGTCCCATCTCCTACAGCAGCAACATTGCATGCGCTTCACTATCACGAAATCAATGTTAGTGATGTACAAGATGAATTGATTGCAAAAGGTACAGATAAAGATTATCGTGATGATATTTTACAAATTCCTGTTGAACAGAGTCCTGCTTGGACGAAAGAAGAAATACAAGCTGAACTTGATAATAATGCTCAGACAATGCTTGGCTACGTTGTTCGCTGGGTAGAACAGGGTGTTGGATGTTCGAAAGTACCAGATATAAATGATGTGGGGTTAATGGAAGACCGTGCAACGCTTAGAATTTCCAGTCAAATGATCGCAAACTGGTTACACCATGGTATTTGCAGTGAAGAACAAGTAATGGAAACATTAAAACGTATGGCACAAGTTGTGGATAAACAAAATGCTGGCGATGAATTATATCGTAATATGGCTCCAAACTTTGAAGAATCTGTTGCATTTCAGGCTGCTTGTGACTTAGTATTTAAAGGAACCGAACAGCCGAATGGTTACACAGAACCAATTTTACAAAAGCGCCGAATAGAATTTAAGAAAAAAATCGGTGTAACAAACTGAACCATATAGGTATTAAAAGGGCAGTCGAAAGGAGAAGGCTATTTATGTCTTCTCTTTTTTTGGTGATAGTAACAGCGTGTAGATAGTATTTATACCAAATTAGTTATCGAACCTTTAGACGTTCTAATTGTTTTGTTAAATTGAAAATAAGATTCATCTTGCCGTTAGCATACTAACTCCTCAAACTCACTCTTCTAGTATATAAAGTTATGAAATTAAAAAAACGTCAACATTATATTTAGGGCATTAAAATAAAAAACTTTAAATTTTTTATAAAAACACTTGCATTTTTTTAAAAACCAACTATACTGTATTATAACAGATTCAATAAACGACATACTGTTATATAATTGGAGGTGTAGACATGAGGGAGAAACATGACAAAGCAACTTGTCCTGAGTGTGGTAAAAACGTTTCTAATAAGAGTTATACACTTGAGTGTGACTATTGCTTATCTAAGAAAGAAGATTAATAAAATACAATAATATGTTATGTAATAATCAATGTTTTTTAATAACTGTAATATAACAATTAGTTCATTTTGCTTGATTGAGATTGGAGCATAACGAATACGATCAACTCTAAAAAAAGCACTATTTTTTCAGGATATATTTCCGATTAGTTGATCTGAATAGTAAAAATCTTGTTCCAGCCTCTTCAAATATATAAGTTTTCTAATCTTAAGGAGGAAAAGTCATATGTATAAAGAAAGAGCAGCAGCACTTCAAAAAGAATGGGATACGAATCCGAGATGGGAAGGTACTAAGCGACCATATCGTGCCGAAGATGTTATTCGTCTACGTGGTTCAATTGATATCGAATATACTCTAGCTAACAAAGGATCTAAAAAACTTTGGGACTTAGTAAATAATGAAGAATATGTTAATTCACTAGGCGCTTTAACAGGAAACCAGGCTGTACAACAAGTGAAAGCTGGTTTAAAAGCAATATACTTAAGTGGTTGGCAAGTTGCAGCAGATGCAAACCAAGCAGGTGAAATGTATCCTGACCAAAGCTTATATCCGGTTAACAGTGTTCCACAAGTTGTAAGACGTATTAACAATGCTCTGCAACGCGCGGATCAAGTGGAATACTCTGAAGGAGAAGTAAAAAATGATTATTTCGCACCGATCGTTGCGGATGCGGAAGCTGGTTTTGGTGGTCATTTAAATGTATTCGAATTAATGAAATCTATGATTGAAGCTGGAGCATCAGGCGTTCACTTTGAAGACCAGCTTGCATCTGAAAAAAAATGTGGTCACTTAGGTGGTAAAGTATTAATACCAACCCAAACTGCTGTCAAAAACTTAATTTCTGCACGTTTTGCAGCTGATGTTATGGGTACACCAACAATCATTATGGCTAGAACGGATGCGAATGCAGCTGACTTAATTACAAGTGATGTTGATGAATACGATGCACCATTCTTAACCGGAGAGCGTACAGTAGAAGGTTTCTACCGTACAAAAGCTGGTTTAGATCAAGCGATTGCTCGAGGACTTGCTTACGCACCTTACGCAGATTTAATCTGGTGTGAAACTGCGGAGCCGGATTTAGAGGAAGCTCGCCGCTTTGCTGAAGCAATTCATGAAAAATACCCAAATCAGCTATTAGCTTACAACTGTTCTCCATCATTTAACTGGGAGAGACATATGTCAGAAGAAGAAATGGATAACTTCCAAAAAGAAATTGCAAAAATGGGCTATAAGTTTCAGTTTGTAACATTGGCTGGATTCCATACATTAAACTACAGCATGTTTGAACTTGCACAACAGTACAAAGATAAGGGAATGGGAGCATACTCACGTCTCGTTCAAGGAAAAGAGTTTGCGGCTGAAGAACTTGGATACACAGCTACTCGTCACCAAAGAGAAGTTGGAACAGGTTACTTTGATGAAGTTGCACAAGTGATTGCTGGAGGAGAATCTTCAACTGTTGCTCTTGCCGGATCTACTGAAGCAGAACAATTTTAATCAATAATTTACTAAAAATCTATCCATTTCAGGATAGATTTTTTGATGAGTATGATTATTGTAAATTTGTAAAGAAAGAAATATATTGTCCGTTTTTGACAAAAGGCAATTCATGTTTGCTCATTTCTATTTAATTGCTATCGACCTTGGTATCTTAGGAAAGAACTTGTCATGATTCATCAAAGGTCCTTCGTTCATCAAATAATTATTATGTGTAAGTATTTTTCACTATAAAGAACTTAATCATAATCTGAATTTCCTAATTATGTAACAATAAAACAACACTTTGAAATATAACTGTAACATTTTTAAAACATGCTTGTCATTTTATAGTGCTATACTATTATTCGACTAAAAGATTAATAGATTACATAATATACATTAATAATTTATGACCTAACATATTTCGATTATTTATTACGTACTTAAAAAAAGAACGGTCATAAGGGAAGCGGGGAATAATTTTGAAGAAAAAGGTAGTTGCAATTGGAGCAGTTGCAGTTGTTACTTTAAGTGGTGCATTTTTTAGTCAGCAAGTTCATGCTGAAACATTACAAAGCGTTCAGAATAAACAACAAGAAGTAAAATCACAACTTTCCAAAGCGGAATCAAAAATTGCAGATATTTTATATGAAATCAAAGAAATTAACGAGGAGATTTCAAAATTACAATATGCTTTAGAAGAAAATCAAAAACAAATTGATAAAACAGAAGAGCAGATTACTAATTTAGACAATGAAATTGATGAATTAAATGAAAAAATTGAACAAAGAAATGAGATTCTAAAAAATAGAATCGCTTCTTATCAGGAAAATGGCGGACAAATAGATTATATGGAAGTTGTTCTTGGTTCAGAAGGATTTAGTGACTTTGTTAGTCGCATTTCTGCAGTTACGACCATAACGAAGGCTGATATGGATTTATTAGAAGAAAATGAACAAGATAAAAAAGCCGTAGAGGAAAAGCTTAAAGAGCAAGAAGAACTTGCTGCACAATTAGAAGAACAGCACGAAACAATTGAAGCGCAAAAAGAACAAGAAGAAGCAGCCAAGACAAAACTAAAAGAAAAAGAAGAAAAGCTTAAAAAAGATAAAGCCAAGTTGGAATCCGAAAGTAGCGAGTTAGCGAATCTAGAAGCGGAAATTCGTGCTAGCATGGTTGCACCAGTTACACAAGAAGTGGCATCTGCTACAGAAAATTCAGATGAGACTGGTCATAACGTTGTTACTAGTGATAATAGCACAAGTAATAATAGCGCAAGCAATAATAGTACAAGCAATAATGGTACAAGCAATACCGGTACAAATAATAATAGTACAAGTAATAATAGTACAAGTAATAATAGTACAAGCAATAGCGGTAATAGTGACGGAGGTTCATCCGGTTCTAAAACTAGCCAACCAAAAGTAGCATATACCGGTGGAGGTGGATCTGCTATTGCAGCCGGACGTTCAGTAATTGGTACTCCTTATGTTTGGGGAGGTACAAGCCCAGGTGGATTTGATTGTTCAGGTTTTGTACATTGGGCTTATAAACAAGAAGGTGTAAACTTACCAAGAACAGCAAGTGCAATGGCAAGTGTGGGTACAGGAGTTCCGTACAGTCAGGCAAAACCAGGTGACCTAGTAATATTTAGAGGTGGCGGTCATGTTGGAATATACCTCGGTGGTGGTAAATTCCTAGGTGCTCAAAATAGTACAGGTGTTGCAATTGCTGATATGAACAGTGGATACTGGAAAAACAATTTTGATGGTATCGTTAGAAGAGTTAAATAACTTAAAGAATATTAACGCATCGTTAGTCAAAACTAGCGATGCGTTTTTTAATGCGTAGAATGAAGATTAGGCATAATTTAAACAACCAGCACTATAGACGAACATGTCTTTCAATTTATTTGTGAAACAGGTAATTTCTTAGGGCTCATATTCCTTTTGAAAACATTTAATTTACCGTGACGAGCAGTTCTAATAGATTCTGAGAGTGTGCTCAAGTTTTGACCCACCATAAAAGGTGGTTAGTAAACGGGATATGATAATTATTTTATCGATTTTTGTTACCTATTTTGTAATAATTAAACATATTTTGTGATATAAATGTAATTTTATTAAAACCTCTCTGTTATCTTAAACTGTTATAATTTGATTCGTGAAACAATTAAATAGAGAAGTTACTAGACATAGATAAAGTTATACAAATGAGGGAGCGGAAAAGTCTTGAAGAAAGTAATAGTCTTACTAGGAGTACTCGTGATGTTTACTTATAGCTTTACTATTGTACCGTTAACATCATTTGCAGAAAAAGATTTATCTGAAATTAAGGAAGAGAGAAAAGAAATTAAAGCAGATTTGACGGAAGCTGAAGAAGAAGTCGCAAAAGTTTTAGTAGAAATAGAATCAAAAAATAAAGAAATTAAAGAACTGAATCAGACGTTAGAAGAAAATACAAAAGCAATCCAAGAAGTAAAAGACGAGATAGATTCTGAAAAAGAACAAATAAAAATAATAGAAGATAAAATTGAAGAAAGATTTACTCTTCTTAAAGAACGAGCCAAATCCTATCAGAAAAATGGCGGCAATACTACATATTTAGAGGTACTTTTTGGTGCGGAAGATTTTACTGATTTCATCAGCAGACTTAATGCAGTGACAACCATTACAGATTCTGACGCCGACTTAATAGAAGAACAAGAAAAAGATAAGAGAGAAGTAGAGATGAAACTAAAAGAGTTAGAAAAACTAGAAGAAGAGTTATTGGAAATTGAAAAATTAGTTACAGAACAGAAAGAACAAGCAATCCAGATGAAGGAAGAACTAGAAGTAAAAAAGGATGAATTAAATGAATTAGTTCAAAAACTAGAATTTAAAGATGAGGAATTATTTGCTTTAGAAAATAAAATTCACGCTCAAGATGCAATTCCTGTTTCCGAAAGTGTTACTCCTGAGGCAATGGGTACAGGAACTTTAGGTTGGCCTACACAAGGCGGATACATTTCCAGCCATATGGGTCAGCGTTGGGGTAAAATGCATAAAGGAATCGATATTGCGCGAACTGACCGTAGTACTAGCCCGCCAATATTTGCGGCTGAAAGTGGAACGGTTGAAACAGCTGGTACAATGAATGGTTATGGTAATACAGTAATTATTAATCACGGAAATGGGCTAAAAACATTATACGGTCATATGGCGTCGATTAATGTAAAATCTGGTCAGAAAGTTTCTAAAGGAGATCAGCTTGGAATTATGGGAGCTACAGGAAATTCTACTGGAATCCATCTTCATTTTGAAGTCCATGTGAATGGCTCGCTCCAAAATCCTGTGGGATATTTAAATTAGAAAAGTTAAGGGATTTGTTCTTATTTTAATGGAACAAATCTTTTTTTATTGGACATAAAATTACATAATGTTCTTTTATTGTTAACTTTCAAAAATTCGCCTTACATACTAGAATATCTACATTATGCGATGAGCGTATTGTCACGCAACATTTTCTAGTCTATACTTAGTGTTATAGTAATAAATAATTTAATAGATTATGTTTTGGTTTTTTTGTGATACGAAAAAAATTAAAAAGGAATCAGGTGAAAATCCTGAACGGACCGGCCACTGTAAATGGGGAAGCTGTCTTTAACGATACCACTGGTACTACACTGGGAAGGTAAAAGATAAGCAATGATCCATAAGTCAGGAGACTTGCCAAAGCGATGATGCACATAATACCTTCCAGGTTAAAGGGTTTGCATAATTGGAATTCTACACAATATATAAAACTTAGTTTCAGAGAGTTTAATACTTGTATATTCCACATACATATTTATGCTCTTATCTCTTTACTTGAGGTAAGAGTTTTTTGGTGATAAATTTTTCCAAATGGGGGGATTTTAGTGATTGTTGGTACACCATTTACAAAAAAAGGAAGGGGATACTTAAATGTCAAAAGGTTTTTTAGTGCGTTTTATATCTACGTTAACTATTTTTAGTTTTATCTTTAGTTTTATGCCACATCATGTAGGGGCGGTAGCCCATGACCCAAATGATCATTCCTACGATTATGGAGTACGTATATGGGAAGATGAAACTCCGGATATTGGATTTTATATTAATGCTTCGGCAAGGTATACGCTTGAAACAGTTCAAGAACCAAGCATGGGTACAATATCAGGGGAATGGTCCGTGATGAATTTATTACGAGGTAAATATACCGGTTATGACTATGTTTCTCATATACCTGATGATTATTTTAACAACTATATAAAACGAATTGAAGATTATGTTACATTAAAGCAAGGAAATTTAGATCGAAATAAATCAACAGAATGGTCACGATTAATTTTAGCATTATCAGCATTAGATTACGATATTACGAATGTTTCAGGTTATGATTTCATTGATAAATTATCTGCATCCCACAGATTTTCCTATCGCCAAGGGATAAATGGACCGATATGGGAAGTTATTGCAATGAATACAGGAAACTATGATTTTTATCCGTATAAGATGAGTGATGCCAACACATATGGAAAAATGATTGATTATATTTTAAATCTCGAGATTAAGCAAGCAGATGGAACGACTGGTGGATGGGCGTTGATGGGTACCATACCAGACCCGGACATCACAGCAATGGCATTACAAGCATTGGCACCTTATTATAAAAATCCAGAAAAATATAATAAAACTGATGCAGAAACTACATATGAAGAATTTGAAAAAGCAGTTGAAAGAGGAATTTATACCTTATCTGAAATCCAAGCTGACAATGGAGCTTTTAAAGCTTTTGGGAATGTAAACGCTGAAAGTACGGTGCAGATCATTGTTGCCTTAACCGCTTTAGGTATTGACCCTCTAACAGATAATTTAGATTTAAACGCAATAAATAAAAATGTTAGTTTTCATAAAGGCGACGGATCGATTCAGGACGGCGTGAAAACAAACAATATGATCGATGCTCTTTTAACGTTTTGGGCTGATGGAAGTGGTTCCGAACGAGGGGTAGGCGGATTCAAACACGTAACAACAGGATTCGATGGAGGGGAATCCGGCTATGGTGTAAATGCAATGGCTACGGATCAATCCCTATACGGGTTAATTGCGTATGACCGTTTTATAAAAAGCAAGAATCCATTATATGATATGACCGATATGATGCCAAGACACGGTGGGATACTACATACTGAAATGAAATCCCGAGACGTACAGATCAAGTATGAAATAACGGAGGAATTAGACAAACAATTTACGGTTCATCCTTATGAAATTATTACTATTTCAGAAGGAGAACCGATTGAGGGTAGACAATTTGTAAATTGGAATAGTAAAGCCGATGGAAGCGGTACAATTTATACTTCTGGTGAAAAATTATCTATGCCAGATCGTGATATTTCGCTTTATGCGCAATACGAGGCAATTCCATACAATATTACTTATGAATTAAATGATGGTAAATTTGTGAATGAAAATATAGCAAAAACCTATACAGTTGAAGAAGAAATAATACTTCCTGGTGCAGAAGATATAGAAAAGTCAGGTCATACATTTGAAGGATGGTATGATAATCCTTCATTTGAAGGAGAAAAGGTAACAAGTATTTCCACTGGTAATTATGGGGACAAGACATTCTATGCAAAATGGAAAGAATTAACGGATGTTGATGAAGAGGCAGTTCTTGCAGTTGAAGAAATGATTGCTCAATTACCGTCAGTTAATGAATTAACTTTAGAAGATATAGAGAAAGTGGAAGAAGCGCGAGATGCTTACAATCAATTAACGAATAAAGAACAGGAACTTGTTTCCAATAGTAACAAACTGCTAGAGTTAGAGGAAAAACTATCTATATTAATAGAGGAAGCGAAAAATCAGACCGCCGCAAATAAAGTAATAGACTTGATTGATGCGTTACCTGAAATTGAAAATATTACACTAGATAATAAAAAAGCAGTTGAAGAGACCCGGTTAGCTTACAATAGTTTAACTGAAATACAGAAACAGCTTGTAACAAATATTGAGAAATTAAATGCTTTAGAAACGGAAATAGAGCATTTACAGGCTGCCCACGATTTAGAAAAGGCACAAGCAGTTGATCAAATGATTGAGCAATTGCCAAGTTTAGAAGAGTTAACATTAGAATATAAAGACCAAATAGACAAAGTAAGAACGGCCTTTTATAGCTTAACACCAGCACAAAAGGAACGTATGGAAAACAAAGAACTTTTTGAAGCGATTGAGGCTAAATGGTTTGAGTTGGAACAAAAGGAAAAAGATGAAATTGCTGCAAATAAAGTTGAAATGATGATCAAAGGCTTACCTGTACCGCAAGATGTGAATTTAGATGATAAAGCAGCGATCCAAAATGTAAGAGAAGCTTACGATCAATTAACTACAGCACAAAAAGAACTAGTCCAAAATCTTGAAAAATTAGAACAAGTCGAAGTAAATTTAGAAAAGCTTGAAAAGGAATTAGCTGATCAAACAGCCGCAAATGAAGTAATGCATAGCATCGATTTTCTTCCTGAAGTTGATGATATTACCTTAGAAGATAAAGATGAAATTTCTTTAGTTAGAGAAGAATTTAATCAACTAACAGAGGATCAGAAAAAATTAGTTACAAATGAAGAAAAATTACTTCAACTAGAGGCAAAAATTAAAGAGTTAGAAGAGGCAAAAGAACAAGCAGATAAGGAAGCGGCACAAGAAGTAGAAGAGAAAATTAGCGTTTTACCAACAGTTGAAGAACTATCATTAACTGATCAAGAATCAGTTGAAGCAGTTAGAGCTGCATACGATGCATTGACAGAGAAACAACAGAGTTTAGTAACAAACGTAGAAAAATTAGACGCCTTAGAATTGAAAATAACGGAACTATTGAAATTAGAGACAGACAAAAAAGCGGCTGAACAAGTAGAAGAAAAGATTAATACTCTTCCATCAATAAATGAGGTTTCACTTTCAGATAAGGCTGCTGTAAAAGATGCAAGATCTTTATTCGAAAAACTAACCAAAGATCAAAAAACGCTTGTTTCAAATATCGATACGTTAGTTGCATTAGAAAATAAAATGAAAGAATTAGAAGAAGCAAAAAAAGATAAGGAACCAACAGAGCCATCAGAACCTAAAGAATCAAAAAATGAAGCAGTTAATAAACTAGGAAATGATAACGGAAATAGTAAAAAAACCGGTAAAGAAGCAGATGAGAAAGACGTCAATAAAGCAAAGGGTGAGAGTGCGAATAATAATAAAATTGGTAGCTCCGACGAAGAGCCTGAGGGGAAATCAGGAGACCCAGAGAAATCAAGTAAACTACCAAAGACAGCGACCTATACGTTTACTATTTTATTAGTTGGAATGCTACTTATTGGATTAGGAAGTGTACTCTACTATTTCAGAAAAAAGACTGCATAAAAAAGGAAGATTCTAAAGTCGAGTTTACTCGGCTTTAGAATCTCTCAAGTATCTTACGAAATGAGGTTCTATTATTGCAAAACTTAATAAAAAGAATTTTCTCTATTCTCCTTATTGCATTTCTGTTATTGACAACTTTCATAAATGAACCAGTACTGGCTGAATCCACAAATGGGGAAGAACAAAACTTAGATGTTTCTCTAACAACTAATTTAGAAGATGGTCTAGTCACAAAAGCAGACAAATTAACATTCGATCTGTGGGCAAAGGATGAAAACGGAAATAAAATAAGTGCTGGGGAAATACAAGTTACGAACAATGGACAACCCGTTTCCATTAACTGGGACGATACAGAAAAAACAAGTTATACATTAGCTTTGGAACTTGGAGAAAACAAAGTAAAAATAACAGTTGTTCATAACGATGAAGAATATATCTTACAGTATAAAATAAATCGTGAATTTGCCGAAGATGGGGAAGTCATTGGTACATATACGTTTACATTAGAAGGATTTACAATTGGACTAGGATATATTATCGAGCCTATTCCGGTAGATATTATAAAAGGAGAAAACGCTGCTGAATCATTAGATCGAGTATTAAAGGAAAATGGATTTGATTATGATCATACAGGAACTTTAACGAATGCCTTTTATTTGTCATATTTATTAGACGGAGAAAATCAAATTTATAAATCTAATCCTAAAATTCCAGATATTTTAAAAGAGAAACTTAACGGTGATTACGATGAAACTAGTTATTATCCAGGAGAGTTAGGAGAATTTGATTTTAATTCTTTTTCGGGTTGGATGTATGCTGTTAATAATATTTTCCCTAACGTTGGTTTTGCTGATTACTATCTAAGCGATGGCGATGTGATGCGTGTTCAATATACTATTGCTTTAGGAAGCGATTTAGGAGGCGGATGGGATAATAACTTTTTTGACCCTGTTACAAAAGATGCTCTCACGAAAAAAATTGCTGAAATAAACAGTAAAGAAAATAAAGAAGACTATCTCTCTATTGACATACAGAAAGAAGCTTACGATAAAGCCATTAATGTTCTTCAAAAAGTTAATGCTGATCAAAAAGAAGTAAATACAGCACTTGAAAATATAGTCATTGCAGAAAAAGAACGAGAACAGTCGGAATTGGATAAAGAAGCGGCAAAAGCCGTAGAAGAACAAATCGACGCACTGCCGAGCGATGAAGAATTATCACTTTCAGATAAAGAATCAATCGAATCCGCTCGTTCAGCCTATGAATCGTTAACAGACTCTCAAAAAAAACTAGTATCAAATGAAGAAAAATTATCGAATATAGAGTCGAAATTAGCTGAACGAGAACAGTCGGAATTGGATAAAGAAGCGGCAAAAGCTGTAGAAGAACAAATCGACGCGCTGCCGAGCGTTGAAGGATTATCACTTTCAGATAAAGAATCAATCAAATCCGCCCGTTCAGCCTACGAATCGTTAACAGACTCTCAAAAAGAACTAGTATCAAATGAAGAAAAATTATCGAATGTAGAGTCGAAATTAGCTGAACGAGAACAGTCGGAATTGGATAAAGAAACAGCAAAAGCCGTAGAAGAACAAATCGACGCGCTGCCGACCGATGAAGAATTATCACTTTCAGATAAAGAATCAATCGAATCCGCTCGTTCAGCCTACGAATCGTTAACAGACTCTCAAAAAGAACTAGTATCAAATGAAGAAAAATTATCGAATGTAGAGTCGAAATTAGCTGAACGAGAACAGTCGGAATTGGATAAAGAAGCGGCAAAAGCTGTAGAAGAACAAATCGACGCGCTGCCGAGCGTTGAAGGATTATCACTTTCAGATAAAGAATCAATCAAATCCGCCCGTTCAGCCTACGAATCGTTAACAGACTCTCAAAAAGAACTAGTATCAAATGAAGAAAAATTATCGAATGTAGAGTCGAAATTAGCTGAACGAGAACAGTCGGAATTGGATAAAGAAACAGCAAAAGCCGTAGAAGAACAAATCGACGCACTGCCGACCGATGAAGAATTATCACTTTCAGATAAAGAATCAATCGAATCCGCCCGCACAGCTTACGATTCATTAACGGAAACTCAGCAGAGCTTGGTGTCCAACTTAGATCGATTAAATCTTTTAGAGGAAAAAATTAAAAAAATGGAAGAAGAGAACAGTGCAAATGAAATTGCAGCAAAGTCTGTGGAAGAAAAAATCAACAGTTTGCCAGCATTAGAAGAATTAACATCGGAAGATAAAAAGTCTGTTGAAGAGGCATTACAGGCGTACCATTCATTAACAGATACACAAAAAGAGTTGGTTCCGAATAAGGAATTCTTAGATTCACTACAAGCAAAAATGGCGGAACTTGAACAATTATCCCAGGATGAACAAGCAGTAAATGAAGTGATTTTACTAATTCAGTCTCTTCCAGACAATGCAAATATCACATTAGAATATAAACAATCCGTAGAGGATGCACGAGAAGCCTATAATTTATTAACAGAAGAACAGAAAAAATCAGTAACTAACAAGGATAAATTAGTAGCATTAGAAGCACGAATCCAAGAGTTAGAAGAAGAACAAGCTCACGATGAAGCAGCAGCAAAAAAAGTTGAGGAAATGATAGAAGTTCTTCCTTCATTAGATGAGATAACTTTAGAAGATAAAGAGACAATTACAAAGGCACGTTCGGCTTATGATTCTTTATCAGAGCAACAACGAGTATTTGTTACGAATTTAAGTCAACTTATTCAAACGGAAGCAATTTTAAAAGAACTTGAATCAACACCAACAATAGATACATCGTTTTTGGAAGAACTAATCGAACAAACTAAACAAATCGATTTAACTACTAAAACAGAAGATAGTGTAGAAGCATTAAAATTAAAGGTAAAAGCAGCACAAGAGTTATTACTGTCTACTAATATTGACCAAAAGCAACTCGACGAAGCAATTAAATCATTAGAAAAAGCAATAAATCAATTACAGGAAAAAGAAGAATTGAAAGACGAAAAGAAAGATCAAAGTAAAGACCAGACAAAAGACGAACTTAAAGATCCAAATAAAGAAAAGAAAGAAGACGAAGAAAAAGACCTAAACGAAAAAACAGAAAACGCAAAAGAGCCTAGTGAAGAAACCATTTCACAAACAAATAATACTCCAAAAGAACAAGAAAAATTACTAGAAAAAGAAAAGAGTTCTAAGGAACTTCCTAAAACAGCTACAAATATATTTACTACAGTATTTATAGGTTTAGTCTGTTTACTCTTTGGTGGTATAGTACTCGTTGTTCGCAGGAAACGTTCTATGTAAATGCTATTAGCTTTAAAAGTCGTGAGGAAATCACGACTTTTAGGGCTTAACTTTATATGCTAGTAATTCTGTTTAAGAATGGAGTAATTTACATGAAAAAACTTATTTCTAAATTGAAACATTTGGCACTTAAACAACAGACCTACTTTAAAGTAATAATAGCTTTTATCATTGTAAGTTTTTTTACAACTTATTTTGGTTTAGCAATATATCAACAAGATGTATTGCCTCCGGAAAACCCTCTTGAAGAACCAGCTGAAAACAGTTCTAAGATTCCGTTGATGGGTGGCTATCAAGAACTAGTTCATGCGGCTGAAGAACCTAATGATGGTAATGAAGAAGAAAAAAATCAAGATAAAGAACAAAAAGACGTAACAAAAAGTAAAGCAGAAAAAGAAAAAAAAGGTGAACTTCACAAGGATGCCACTAAAGATGGGGAACATAGTAATGGTCTAGGTGGGGGTACGAAATCAGATCCAGATTCCTCCAACATAGAAGTAACTGATGACGATAGTCTTGTTGAAAATGAATACTTTATAACGTCGATCAAAGATTGGGAAGTCGTTACGGAAGAAAAATATTCATTTTCCATTGAACAACTTGACCATCATTTTGATGTTCAAGATGTTCATGTAAGCATTAATTCGCCTCAGGCAAGTATAGAATCGATAACAGAAGATTATAACAAACCGGTTTTTGTTCATGCAACTCTAGCGGAGGGCAATAATAAGATTAAAGTTAGTGTTACATATGAAGATAAAGACGGGGTAAGCTTTACTGTTTTTAGAAGTTACCTCGTAATCTTTAATAAAGAAGATATTATTATTACAACAGATTTAGATGATAAAAAAGTAAAGCGTGAAACATTACAGTTTAAAGCAAATGCTGAACTAGCTGGTGATTCTGTACCAATAGTCGTTAGTTTAAATGAAGTAGAGGTAGAAGAAAAGAAAAAGAGTCAATATGAAGTAAACTTACAAGAAGGTAAAAATGAAATAGTAATTTCAGCAAAGTATAAAGGCAAGGCAGCACAAGAAACATATACTGTTTATTATGAGAAACCAAACTTATCGATAAAAACAGATTTAGAAAATAAAACGGTAGATGACCCTAACTTTTCGTTTACGGCGGAAGCATTTGATGGAGATGAAAAAATAAATGTAACCATCCGCCACAATGATAAAGTTATAGAAGAAAATGCTGCGGGAACATATGCTGTAACCTTGATCGAAGGCGAAAATGAATTTAATCTAGTAGCTAAGAAGGGTGTTGAAACACTCTCGGAAACATATATCGTTACGTATCTCTCAAGAACTACAGATACGGAAGATGAAGATGAAGATGAAGAAGACGAAGAAATAGATGAGAAAGCACCAACGATTGAAATATTTGATATCAAAGATGGTCAAACATTAAAAGGTTCGACAAAAACATTTCACGTCAGAGGTACAACCTATGACGGCAAATCGATTACCGCAGGAAATGGGAAAATTAACGCAACAAATAACGGAACTAATATAAAAATTGATTGGCCGGATTCTGATCAAATAAGTTTCACGTTAGAGGTACAAAATGGTGAAAACAATATTGTAATTACAGCGCTAGATAATGAAGGTAATCAAGCGACACGTCAACTGACGGTGTATGGTGATATTACAGATGGTGTTATTGGAACAGTAACTATTAGTCTAGAAGCAACAACTATTGGATTAGGATATATCATTCCACCCGAACAAGTGGAAATCTATCAAGGTGATCGTGGTTCGCATGTCATCGATCGCTTATTTGAAAAGCATGGTATCAATTATGATTATACTGGTTCACACGAAAATTCATTTTATTTATCAGCCATTTATCGACCTGGTTTAGTTACAAATCCAGTTATTCCGGATGATCTAGCAGAGCTAGTCGAAAGAGATATGAGCCGCTTCGAACCGGATGATTATTTAACCGATTCTTTAGGGGAATTTGATTTTTCAAGTGGTTCAGGATGGATGTATAGTGTTGATGGTAATTATCCAAATGTAGGGTTTGCTGATTATTATTTTGAAGATGGACAAGCCGTCAGAATTCGTTTTACTTTAGCGTATGGTGCAGATATTGGTGGCGGCATGCCGGGAACGAACTACGGAAAAGAATGGTGAAGATGAATAGAGAATTTATAACACAGAATAGTTTATTACATTGGCTAAATAAAATAATAATATTAATATTAGCGATCTTCCTTACTTTTCCATCATTTCGTTCTGTAACAATAGCTGATACAAACGATGTGAAAGAATTGGATAGTGATCTGTTTTTAGAGCTTATTGAAGGTATTATTCAGTGGAAGAAAATGACTATTAATACAAATATAAATGCCCCATTGTTAAATAATACTTTTTTGGAAAATGCCGGGGAAACGACAGGAGATTGGTACCCTCTTGGTATGGGAAGGAGCGGCTATGAAGATGACTATGAAAGTTATTTAGCAGTCATACGTGAAGTCGTAGAAAAAAGATATAAACAAGAAAATAAATTAAGTGACTCAAAAGCAACTGAATGGCACCGGATTTCATTAGCAATTTTAGCTTCCGGTGGGGATCCTACAAACATGGGAAATGATTCTTCAGGCAAACCGATCAATTTAATTGCTGAAGGAACTTATAATAGAGGAAAAACGCGGTCACTTGGTGCTCAAGGGTTAAATGGTTGGATCTGGGGATTAATAACGCTAGATAGTATGAGGTATTTCGTTCCCGAAAAAGCATATGACACACGGCAATCGATGATTATTGAAATATTGAAAATGCAATTAACTGACGGAGGATTTTCATTAAGTAAATCAACTTCCGATCCGGATATGACGGCGATGGCCATTCAAGCATTGGCACCTTATTATAACAGTGAAGAGTCCTATACATATCATCAAAAAGCACGTGATAAACAGGTAACGAAAAAAGTGCGTGATGTTATAAATGAAGCAGTTGAAACATTATCTGAATTACAGCTTGATGGTGGAGACTTTGAAAGTTGGGAAACTCCTAACTCTGAAAGTACAGCCCAAGTAATCGTTGCTTTAACCTCGTTAGGAATTGATCCACTGAAAGACGAGCGTTTTATTAAAAACGGAAATACAGTAATTCATGGAATATCAAAGTATATGATGGAAGATGGGGGATTCATTCATTCTGAATCATTTGATCCTAAAAACCCAAGTTCACTTCCTGATGAATCAAATACGATGGCAAGTGAACAAGTTATGTATGCTTTAGTTGCATTAGTACGGTATTATGAAAATTTTCGGACATTATATGATTTTAGGGAAGAGATGGATAATGATTTAAAAAAACAAATTGAATCAATCAAACAATCCATTGAAACAATACCAGATGATCCACATGAAGCAGATATTCATCTGATAAAACAAATATTTAACGATTATTTAAACGTTCCAATTGAAGAAAGATCGTACGTATTTAATTATTATAAATTAGCGGATGCAATGGAAAAACTAGGAATTGAAAATACATCAGAACCAATAACGGAGCATATTGGAATTAATAAAGAAGGAAAAGGAACCATTGTATCTTTATTTGATAATGGGAAAATACATGCATCTGACATTGTTTTTACGGAAAATGATGCAGTCTCAGTTAGTAATTTACCAGATAAAATTACAACAGAATATTATGTAGATGTTGTTACGTATATTGAAAAACTAGAACATGCGAGCAATAAAGGAGACTATGAGCAATTATTGGATGAACTTACTGATAAAAAGAAAAAAATAGAAGAGATCGAAAATGAAATAGAGTTGATCAATCAAGCTATTCTAGATTACCTGTATCCTTTTAGCGATATTGGAATAAAAGATAAAGAAAAAGTCGATGACATCGTCAAACGATATGAGGCATTAAGTACTTATGACCGACAAAAAATACAAAACTATGAAGATGTTGAAAAAGCAGAAACGGAAATTAATAGTTTAATTCGTGCTCGTTACATCATGATAGGGGTTTGCTTAATAATTATTGTCGTTGGATTCTTTTATATCAAGCATATTAGAAAAAGAAGGCGTGAAAAGTTACAACAAAAGATGATAGAAGATTAGAAGGAGGCGATAACAGTACGTAAAGATTTTTTGATGATTGCTTTTATAGTACTGTTTATCGCAATCATCATAAATGGTACAAAGATACAATCTGTAGAGGAATATTATTTAACACATATTGATGACATAACTGAAGATTCTGAAACAGTATTTATTCAAATTAATGCTAGCACTATTTTAGATAATTGGGATCGGCTAGACCCGGTCTTACGATCGGAAAAATATGTACCACACGATGGAATGATTTTGGAAAGAACAGAATATGTGTTAAGACCGAATGAAACTGTTTTTGATATTTTACAGCGAACGGTACGCTACAATCAAATTCATATGGAATATCAAGGGGCAAATGAAAATATTTATAATAGCGTTTATATTCAAGGAATAAATCATTTATATGAGTTTTCAGTAGGGCCATCAAGTGGTTGGATGTATGCAGTAAATGGAGAATTTCCGGATTATGGTGTTAGTAAATATGTATTAGAGGATGGAGATGAGATTGAACTATTATATACGTGTGATTTAGGTCGTGACGTAAGGAATGAATTTATAGAGAAAAGGAAGGAGAGCAACTAGCATGAAAAGTTTTGCATCATTTCATCCGATTGTTATATTCGTTTATTATGTTGCGGTAATTATTCTTACTATGTTTATGATGCATCCTTTTATACTTGGCCTTTCGCTTTTTGGTTCGTTAGTTTTATTTGCTTTAATGAATCCAATCCGAGTTTTTTGGCGAGATATTTGTTTTTATGCTCTCTTTTTTTTGTTGATTGCCATAACTAATCCTATTTTTGTTCATAAAGGAGAAACAATATTATTTTTCTTAAATGATAATCCAGTCACGTTAGAAGCGATTATTTATGGTTTTGCTGTTGCAACTATGTTAGTTGCAGTTATTTTCTGGAGCAAGTCATACAACGATATCATAACATCGGATAAATTTATTTATTTGTTTGGAAAAATTGTTCCCAAATTATCGCTCATTATTTCAATAGCATTACGATTTATTCCTCTTTTTAAAGAGCAGATAAAAAAAGTAAATCAAACACAAAAAACACTAGGACTTTATACAAGTAAAAGTATAAGCGATCGAGTGTTGAGCGGAATTCGTTTATTTAATAGTTTGATTACATGGGCATTAGAAAACTCTATCCAGCAGGCAGACGCGATGAAAGCTCAAGGTTATGGTCTAAAAGGCAGAACGAATTTTTCATTATTTTACTGGTATGTAAGAGATATCATCATGCTTACATTCATACTTCTGATTTTTGGTTCAATTATGTTTTTGTATGTTAAAGATAGCAATCATTTTACCTATTATCCTATTATAACGAAGATTCCATTATCTATTCAAAATATCTGTCAATTTGTACTTATTCTCATACTCATGATTTTACCTTCGCTCATCGAAGTAAAGGAGATTATTCAGTGGAAATATTTAAAATCAAAAATGTGACATTTACATACCCAAAACAAGAAAAACCTGTTTTAGAATCCATTAACTTGTCTATTAAACAAGGGGAATTTGTCGTTGTATTTGGAGAGTCAGGATCAGGCAAAACAACATTATTAAAAATGTTAAAACGAGAATTAACACCACATGGAAAAAAAACAGGTGAAATTTATTATAAAGGCAATAAGTTAGGAGCACTTGATGATCGAACTGCGGCAAGTAAAATAGGCTATGTGATGCAACATCCCGAAACACAGATTGTGACAGATAAAGTATGGAATGAACTCGCATTTGGTCTAGAAAATATCGGTATTCCTACTTCTATTATTCGGAGTAAAGTAGCTGAAATAGCGAATTTTTTTGGAATCCATCCATGGTTCCGTAAAAAAACTACAAAATTATCTGGTGGGCAGAAACAATTACTCAATTTAGCATCTGTCATGGTTATGCAACCAGATGTTCTTCTTTTAGATGAACCGACAGCACAACTTGATCCCATTGCGGCAACAAATTTTATTGCTACGTTAAAAAAACTAAATAGTGATTTAGGTTTAACGATTATTCTTGTGGAACATCGTCTAGAAGAAGTGTTACCACTAGCAGACAATGTAGTTTTGTTAGAAAAAGGTCGAATCATCATAACTGAAAAACCGAGTGAATTTGGTAAATATTTAAAACAACTAGATCAGGAACACCCAATGCTACACGCTTTACCAACGCCAATGAAAGTATTTTATGGTCTAGATACAGATGGCAAGAGTCCATTAACAATAAAAGAAGGCCGTGACTTTTTAAGTATTCATTATAAAGACGATATTCAAGCATTGCCGATTATGGAAAAAAATGAAGAATCGGAAATAGTAATTGAATTAAAAAATGCTTGGTTCCGTTATGAGCGTGATTTACCCGATATATTATCGGGAGTTAATTTGCACATACATCGTGGCGAAATAATAAGTATTTTAGGAGGAAATGGTTCAGGCAAAACAACCCTATTACAAGTTATTTCCGGTCAAAATCGAACTTATCGCGGAAATGTGTTAATCAATCATAAAAAGATTCAAAAATATAAAGGAAATGAATTATATAAACATAATATAGCAGTTTTACCACAAGATCCACAAACGGTTTTTTTAAAGGCGACGTTACGTGAAGATTATAAAGAAATCGCCAACGTTCTTAACTATACAACTAAAGAATTGGATCGTTTAACAGACGAAATCGCTACTAAACTGGAAATAACTCATCTATTAGATCAACATCCTTATGATATTAGTGGTGGGGAACAACAGATATGCGCCTTAGGAAAAATTCTTTTATTGCAGCCCAAAATTTTATTATTAGATGAGCCAACAAAAGGAATCGATGCATTTTCAAAACAAACATTACTTACTATTTTAAAGGAATTAAAACGGCAAGGATTAACAATCATTATTGTTACACATGATGTTGAATTTGCTGCTATGATTTCAGATCGTGTTGGACTTTTTTTTGATGGGGGTATCATTTCTATGGATTCACCGGTTGAATTTTTTTCATCAAATAATTATTATACGACAGCAGCAAGTCGTATGTCACGACATTTATATGCTAATACAATCACATATAAAGATATTATTTCAATTTGTAAGCAAAATGGGGAAAAAATATATGAAAAAACAATGGATTAATTACATCATATTCATGATCCTCATTCCTTTAACAATCTTGATTGGAGTAACTATTTTTGAAGATCGAAGTTATGTGTTTATTTCCTTTGTTATCGTTTTATTAACATTGATACCTTTCTTTCTTTCATTTGAAAACAAAGATACAAATATAAGACGTATGGTTATATTGGCAGTAATGGTCGCTTTATCGGTTGTTGGCCGTTTTATATTTTCTGCAATACCAGGGTTCAAACCTGTTACAGCAATTGTTATTTTGACGGCAATTTCATTTGGAGCTGAAGCAGGTTTTCTCGTTGGTGCTTTAACTGCTTTACTATCAAATATATATTTCGGACAAGGACCTTGGACACCATTTCAAATGTTTTCATGGGGCATCATTGGTTTGATTGCCGGTATTCCTTTCATTCGGCAACAGCTTAAAAAGAATCGTTTGACGTTAATCTTTTTTGGATTGTTTTCTGGAGTGATTTTTTCTTTATTAATGGATATATGGACAGTTATTTCGATTGATGGAACATTCAATATAAAACGATATCTAACAGTTGTGAGCTTATCAATTCCATTTATGTTTACGTACGCAGTGTCAAATGTTGTCTTTTTATTACTCACAATAAAACCAATTGGCAATAAGTTAACTAGAATTAAAACAAAATATGGTATTTAGGAGTGTTTACACATGAGGAATAAAGCGAATCAAGTGATTGATGAAATCAAAAAGGTGATTATTGGAAAAGATGCCATTGCTAAAAAAGTATTTACAGCTATTTTAGCAGAAGGACATGTGCTACTTGAAGATATACCGGGAGTTGGAAAAACTACTTTAGCATTAGCATTTAGTAAAGTAATGGGGCTTAATTTTAACCGAATTCAATTTACACCAGATGTCGTTGCATCCGATATTGTAGGTTTTACAATGTTTAGTAAACATGAAGGGGAATTTGTATTTAAAGAAGGAGCAGTAATGTGTAATTTATTGTTAGCAGATGAAATTAACCGGACAACAAGTAGAACTCAAGCTGCACTACTTGAAGCGATGGAAGAAAAAAATGTAACAGTAGATGGAAACACCTACCCGCTTCCGAAACCTTTTCATGTAATTGCGACACAAAACCCATTAGGATCCTATGGTACTCAAGCTTTACCCCAATCGCAATTAGATCGTTTTATGATTAAAACAAGTATTGGTTATCCAGATTTCGATAGTCAAGTAGAAATTTTAAAAGAACGTCAAATGGAACAACCTCTTGATAAAGTATCTGTTGTCATGACAAATGATGAATTAATTACTATGCAAGAAGAGGTGCATCAATTACACATTTCCATGCAAATATTAAAATATATTACATCTTTAACGGAAGCAACAAGAAATCATTCTCTAATTCTCCAAGGAGTTAGTCCGCGTGGGGCCTTAGCCCTTAGTCGTATAGCAAAAGCGAATGCATACATTTCTGGACGTGATTATGTTATTCCGGAAGATGTTATTGATATGTTCATTGATACGTGTAATCATCGAATTATTTTAGAACAAAAAGCACAAATGTCCGGAAAAAATTCAGAATCAATATTATTAGAGATTTTAAAAAATGAAAAAACCCCTGATTTACAACATAGTTTAAATATTTAAGATTTATCTATATAAAGTAAAGGTGGTTCATATGATCCGTTCAAGGGTACTGAGTACGATTTTACTATGTTTTGCTATTTTTATGTACATATTTAGCGATTCCTATTTTGCTTTTCTTCTTATTGTTATCACACTAGTATTATTTATTTTTTCTATCACGATACTTTTTATTATTAAAAATAAGATCTTTACTAAAGTCGATAATAAAATCTCTATGTACAAACGACAAAGAGGACTACTAAATATTCGGGTGGAAAATAGGAGCCTTCTACCAATCTCCAAGCTGAAATGTCATTTGGAAATTTATAATCCATTGGTTGATGAAAAATATAAGGATTATTTTTATACAACAGTTAGAGGGAAATCATATCAGTTAATACCAATTCATTTAAGAAGTGAATATGTAGGAAAGATGAATGTAAAAGTTACCGGTATCACGTTGTACGATTATTTTGGTGTCTTTTCTCTGTCTAAACAGTTGAATGAACAAACGGCGTTATTTGTTTTACCGGGTACTTATGATATAGACCTTTTAGGGAACAGTCGGGAATCCATCATAAGTGAATATTCGCTTAGTACAGATCATACGAAAGGGATAGACGCAAACGATATTATTGCAATTAAAGAGTATGTGCTGGGAGATAATTTGAAACAAATTCATTGGAAACTTTCTAGTAAGTTAGATGAATTATTAGTCAAAGAAATGAGCGAAGTGATTACATCATCGCAGTTTATTCTGTTAGAAACTGCGGTAAGTGATGTTCATCCAAATGAAATAGATGCGATGATTGAAGCGTTTTATTCGATATCAAAAGCAATGATCAAGAGTGATCAAACGCATTATTTCGGCTGGTTTGATCGTAAATATAATTTATTTAGACGAAAAGAAATTCATTCACTAGACCAACTTAATGACCATTTACAAGATCTGTTATCGATATCATTTAAAGTTGACCATCAATCGAGTATAGCTACCTTTTTACAAAATACATATGATATAAGAGTGTCACAATTAATTTACATTACATCATCTGAGCCAAATAGGGAAAGTCTAGATGAAAGTATTCATATGATAACGATTCGGTGTACATCACATCATATAGAGAAAAGCTTGCGGAATACAGAAGATACAATCCATATTACACCATATACATTAGAAGAGGACTTACGGAAACTACCGATTTAAGGAGCTTTAAAAGGATGAAAAACGAGAATAACGTCATGAATAGATCTATAGAGTTATCAGTTGAGCACAATAAAAGCAATATAAAAGATTTAAAAATGCTAACAACGATGGATATAGTACTAACGTTAGTATTATTTATTGTAATAGAAATTACTTTTTTATCTATGTTTTCTATTCAAAACATAAAGCTTGTAACCCTTATTCTTGGATCCATAGTAATTATCCTTTTATATATTGGAAAGAGAACAAGGTTTATTGTTAATATAATTGTATTAATTAGTTTTATTTTTCTATTATTATTCGCTAAAAATAACGTGATAGACGGTTTTTTAGTTATACTAAATGATATTTTTCAAAGCATTGGAAAAAATAGTGGAATAATATTACCAGAATATAAGATTGAACTTACAGGGTATTCAAAAGAATTATTTGCAAATATTATTTGGATTTATCTGTCATTATTTGTTTCAATCAGTCTATTTATGATCGTGAAATATAATAAATTATTTATCCATTTTGCCATTATCATGGGTGTTATAAGCATTCAGGTGGTAGGAAATATACACGTTAATTTATTTTTAAATATAGCTTTACTATTAATTAGTATATTAATTTTATTAAAATCGTATATACAATCGCTCCGAGATGATAAATTCTTTAGCGATCAAAGAGGTAAAGTGCTATATTTGGACTCGTTTATTATCCTATTATTATTCTCGTGTTCCATTTTTCTTATATTTTCTATTCAATCAACGACAGATTATCAAAAAAATAAATATATTGACCAAGTAAGAAATTATTTTCAAACAAAAATAGATGACTTCCGTTTTGAAAAGGATAAAACGAACACATTTACTAAAGGTGATTTTACTCAATTAGGAGAGATACAATTTTTTAATGAGCCTGCGTTAGAAGTAATAATGGATAAGCCTGCCTCTCTTTATTTAAGAGGGTTTGTCGGTTCTAATTATACGAGTGAACGTTGGAGCGATTTAGACAGCAAAACGTATTATGAAAATAGAGGATTATATTATTGGTTGAATAAAGAAGGTTTTAATCCTTTAAGTCAACTAAGCACGATCAATAGTATGAATGAAGAAAATAAAAAGATTGGAGAAAAGGTTAATGTTACTATTAACAATTTAAATGGTCATAGTAAGTTTCTTTATACTCCATATGAACTAAGTTCAGACGCTGAGCAATTTGAAAACGTACGTTTATCTGATTACAGTATGATTTCCTCGAGCCAATTTTTTGGAGATCGATCATATCGATACGAAATAAACAGTGAATTACTCGTTAAGTACCCTTCACTTGCAAATGTAATCTATCAACAAAATGCGAATGAAACAATAGATCACTATGTAAAGAACGAGAGTCATTATAATGAATATGTCTATCAACATTTTACGAAATTACCTAGCAATATCCAAAACATACTGGAAGGTCATATTGAGGTTACATCAAGCGATGACGAAAACCATGTTTCTTACGAAGAAGCAATTGAGTTTGTACGAACATATTTATATCGAACGATTACATATAAAGTAAATCCTACACCTTTACCAGAAGGACAAGATTTCGTCGTACATTTATTGGAAAACTCACAAGAAGGATATGCTACACATTTTGCAACAGCAGCGACATTAATGTTTCGTTATCTTAACATACCCGCCAGATATGTAGAAGGTTATTTGGTAACCCCTAAAGATATAGAAGGTAAAGATAATTTCGAAAAGATAGAGTTAACAGGAAAAAATGCTCATGCTTGGACGGAAATTTATTTAGATGAAATAGGGTGGATTCCAATAGAAGTCACACCACCTTATTACCATGTAATGGAACAAACAGATTTATCGGAATATCCAAAAGGGGAGAACGAAAAAGATACGCAGTCTAGAAAAGAAGCTGGTGGTGGAGCAGATGATTCGTCCCAAAAAGTATCTGATAAACAAAAAGAAAATAAAAATAATCTAAATAGAGAAAAAAATAAATCTATTTGGAGTAATTACAAATTATATCTGTATATTATATTAGTAATCGCAAGTTTATTAATAATCGGTTATTTTACCAATAGGAGGTATAAATTATTTAGGCTAAAGAAATCATTTCAACAATCACCTGTTAATGTTGCTGCTAAGAAAATTTTTTCCTATGTACTTTATTTATTACAGTACGACGGTCTTGAGGAATTTGGCGGCTCTGTTCATACATTTGAGAAAGAATTACATGTTAAATATGGAAAAGAATATGTTATGAAATATAAACAGGCAGTACATATATATCAAAAAGCTATGTATAGTGGTAAAGAGATAACAGAGGAAAATCGTCAATTTTTGATAGGTTTTACAAAGGATACGTTATTTCGTATTACGGAGTCAAAAAATTTTTTACAGCGAATGAAAATGAGGTTCTGGGATTTTGTTTATTAGACGATGTTCTTTATTAATAAGTTCAAATTAAGTAGGCGAGCAGAACTGTTGAGAAATAGTGATTGCATATGATAAGTTTATTAAAACGGTGAAGGAGTTTTGAGTTAGTGGAAATAGAAAAATACAGACAAGCAGATCACAATATTAATCCAATTTATTTAAAACGCTGGTCTTCTAGAGCATTTTCCAAGAAGTCCGTAGAGCAAGAAAAACTAAACAGTATTTTTGAAGCAGCTCGTTGGGCACCATCTGCGGCAAACTGGCAACCGTGGAGATTTGTGTATGCACAGACAGAAGCCGACCGGGGTAATTTTCTCAGCTTTATTAATGAAAATAACGTAGTATGGTGTAAAAATGCTCCCGTCCTTGTGGCGATTATTTCTAAAACGACACGAAACGAAGAAGGAGATCCAAATATTACACATGCTTTTGATACAGGGACTGCATGGGGGTATTTAACACTTGAAGCTACCCGTCAAGGATTAATTACACATGGAATGGGTGGTTTTGATCGTAAGAAAGCGAAAGAAGTTTTACAAGTTCCAGAAGAATATGAAGTTCAAGCAATTTTTGCATTAGGTTATTATGATCCGAATGTAGAATTACCGGAACATCTTGAAAAGCGTGAAAAACCTTCAGACCGTAATCCGATTGATACATTCGTGTTCCAAGGGGAGTTTAAATAGAATCTGTTTATTTCTTATCAAGTTTTAGGGAAATGGTAATAATAGAAAAATTAAAAGTAAGACTTGAAACAACGGTTACATTTAGCCGTTGTTTTTCATTATGAATATATTAGGCGATAACGATTTCATAATGTTATCCCTTTTTAAAATTATTCTGCTACGCAGTATAATTAATGTATTAATTAATTTGAGTTTGAATCTATGGATGATTTGCTAGATTAAGATTGACCAAACGATTCCAATGGAAACAAAAAATGTACTGATGACATAAAGTAAAGCTGATCGAAATTGTTTCGCCTCCATCAATTGAATTGTTTCATTACCGAAAGTTGAAAAAGTAGTATATGCACCGCAAAATCCTATTCCTAATATGAGCCAAACAGACTTAGGGATAGCATTTTCTAAATGATACTTTAAAAGAATACCTAAAAGTATGGATCCAGAAACATTAGCGATCAATGTACCGATAAAATGTTTATGGCATTTATTCGAAATATAAAAGCGCAACATACTACCGAAAAAGCCTCCGGTGGCAACGAGAAGGATTTGTATAATCATTTTTCAATCGATCCTGTAGATAAACGATAGGAAAACCTAAATCCGAGATAACTACAGAATAATCCACCAAAAATTGTAGCGAAGAGATAAATGATAGAGAGAACATAATTTGAATTTAAGAGCATAACTACTTCTACCGTGATCGTTGAAAACGTTGTATAGGATCCAATTATCCCTGTAGTTATGGCGGTAAAAATAATTGGAGATAATTTTGCTTTAATTGAAGGGTGAAATAAAATAAAGGTTAACAGGAAAGCCCCAGTCACATTGACAATCAAAGTTGACCAGGGGAAACTTGCAACACTAATAAGTAAAGAAATTAGATACCTTAAACTTGAACCGATTATTCCACCAATACCAACTGCAAGATATGCCTTCACACGAAAACGCCCCTTTATACCGGCTGACATGTTGGACAAAGTCCGTAAACTTCAAACTTATGACCATCAATTTTATATTTTGAAAGCAGTTGTTCCACATCATCCATTGGGCACATATTTATCTTTTTTGTTTTACCGCAAGTATTACAAATAAAATGGTGATGATGGTGGCTACCACAATTCATACGAAAATGTTTTTCAGCATTTAGATCAGTAGATTCCAAGATACCCAAATCATGATATAAATTAAGATTTCGATAAACTGTATCAAAACTGATCCCTGGATAATTTAATTCCATATATTTATATAAATCTTTAGCTGTGTGATATTTATCCTCTTTTGCAAAAAAAGTTAACATATCTTCCCGACGTTTAGTCATTTTAAACCCTTGTTTTTGTAAGATGGAAATAGCTTCTTGTTTATTCATTTTTCTACCACTCCTTTATGAAATGATAACCGTTTAAATACTAATGTAATCAAAAGTATTATGATTGCAACCATTACGATTGTCCCACCAGGAGGAATGCTTAAATAATAACCAGTAATTAATCCAATTATAACAGCAGTTTCGGCAAAAATAATAGCGAAGAGGATAAGTTGTTTAAAACTTACTGCAATTCTCATTGCACTGGCTACTGGTAATGTCATTAAAGCGGATACTAATAATACCCCGACAATTCGAATCGATGCAGCAATGACAAGTGCTGTTAATACGATAAATAGAAAATGAATTCGTTTCGAATGAATTCCTGAGACTGTAGCATGCTCTTCATCAAAAGAAAGAGTTAATAATTCCTTGTAAAAAATGACAATCATTAGAATAATAAAGATAAAAATTCCTAGTATAGTAAAAAAGTCATTACGACTTACTGCTGAAACAGAGCCGAATAAATAATTAAATAAATCTGTATTAAATCCATTAGCTAATGAAATAAAAATAACACTTAGTCCAACTCCACCACTTAAGATTATTGGAATACCAATTTCTTGATAAGCTTTATAGACGGAGCGCAATTTTTCGATTAAAATTGCTCCAATTACGGAAAATCCCATCCCGCTGTATAAAGGCCCTAAAGGAAGTGTCAGCTGTTTTTCAATGAATAATCCAAAAGCAATACCTGCAAGTGTTACATGTGAAAGTGCATCTGCCAAAAGAGAAAGTCTTCTGACAACAAGAAATGACCCTAAGAGTGGTGCAATAATCCCGATTAAGAGTCCAGTTAAAAAAGTATGGCGTAAAAAGTCAAATTGAATGATGTCGCTTAACATAGCTACCTCCTTTTAATCATGGTCATGTACAATTACTTGTACTGGATGACCGTAAATTTCCGATAAATATTCCGCTGATAGGGCTGAGTATTCTTCGGACTTTCCATGGAAATGTAGTGTTTGATTCAAACAAACGATATTTGTAGCATATTTCGTCATTGCACCTGTATCATGGGTAACAAGTAACATTGTAATGTTTTGTTTCACATTTAATTCATGAAGCAATTCATAAAAGCGCTCGACATTACGGTAATCTATTCCGACAGTCGGTTCATCCAAAATTAATAACTTCGGTTCACTCACTAGTGCACGTGCAATAAAGACACGTTGTTGTTGACCACCAGAAAGGTTTCCAATGTTTTGATATGCATATTCTCCCATACCAACTTGGTCAATGGCTTGTAACACTTTTTCTTTATGATTTTTTCTCATAAATTTAAAATAGCCAACTTTAGCTGTTAATCCCATTGCCACAACCTCGAATACAGTCGCTGGAAAGCCCTTATTAAATGTATTCGCTTTTTGGGACACAAAACCAATTCGATTCCAATCTTTAAAAGCTTCAATTGGTTCATCTAATAAATATATAGATCCATGATCCGGTCTTAATAAACCTAAAATTATTTTTATTAAAGTAGTCTTTCCCCCACCATTTGGACCAACCATCCCCATAAACATTCCACGTTTAATATCAAGATTAACATTTCGTAAAACAGTCTTTTCTCCATAAGAATAATAGATATTTTCTAGTTTAATAACGGAATCTGACAAATAATTTCCCTCCTTAACGTTTATCCACACAATATGCAATTTAACCACAGGAATATCGAAATAACCACGGAGTAAGCCTTTTTCCACGCAATTTGTGATTTAACCACGAACTTCCGCATTTAACCACGGGAATCTCGAAATAACCACGAAGTTCTGCGTTTAACCACGGGAATCTCGAAATAACCACGAAATTCTACGTTTAACCACGGGAAATTCAAAATAACCACGGAGGCAATCCCTTCTCCACGCAATTTGTGATTTAACCACGAACTTCCGCATTTAACCACGGGAATCTCGAAATAACCACGAAGTTCTGCGTTTAACCACGGGAAATTTAAAATAACCACGAAGCAATCCTTTTTCCACGCAATTTGTGATTTAACCACGAACTTCCGCATTTAACCACGGGAATCTCGTATTAACCACGGTTCGAGCTTATTTTGTCGCTTGGTTAAGCACTTCTAAATTTTTCTCCATTAAAGAAAGGTAATTTTCATTTTCTGCAATATCATCTTCAGTCAACACTTCTAAGTTATGAATAGTCAATTTTTCTGCGTGAATATATTCTTGAATAATAGATGCTAAACGATTCGATCCTGTTTGTTCATAAATAACATATGTTAAATCTTCATTCTCAGCAAGTCGCGCAATCTCAGCTAAATCCTTTTGAGAAGGTTCGTCACTTGAGGTTAATCCATTAATAGGAATTTGCTCAATTCCATACCGTTCTTCCCAATACCCATAAGCGGCGTGGGAGACAAGAATTTGTTTATTATCCTTTGCATTAAGGGTTGCTGTAAAATCTTCATCTAGTTTAGTCAAGTTCTTCTTTAATATTTCAAAATTAGTTATATATTCATCTTCTTTTTCAGGGTTTAATGAAACAAGCTCGTTCTTAATTATCTCACCAATTTCTACCATACGAAGCGGATCTAACCAAATATGTGGATCATGGTCACCGTGATCGTGGTCATGTCCGTGGTTATCATGGTCATCTTTCGCAAATAAATGTTCATGCTCTCCAATTTCTATAAAAAGAATCTCCTGGGACTGTAAGGCGTCCGCCGCAGTTTCTGCAAAACTTTCCATACCAGAGCCTAGATAGATAAACGCATCACCATTTGCAATCTCTGTAATTTCTCTTGAAGTAGGTTCATACGTATGTGCATCAACTCCTGGAGGATAAATTGATTTAACAACTGCTTCATCACCAGTAATTTCTTCAGCTACAAATTGAATTGGATAAATTGATGTATAAATCATTAATTGATCGTTTCTAGTTTCATTTGTTGAATTACAAGCTGCTAATAATATAACGAGCAAGGGTGCTAATAATATTGCCTTACCTTTCAAAAAAATTTCCTCCTTAAATAGAATGATATTAGTATATCGTAATGGTTCCGATTTGTAAAAGTATATGAAAAGAACCGTAAAAAAATCACAATTATTTAAAAATTATCGATAGAAACTAGAGTATATACTCGTACCTGATTTTATAGACCAAAAAAGTAACAAATTAAAATAAATTATAAAATTTTAAAGTTTGTCACACCTTAAATACGACAAACTTATATCATCTTGGAGATTTCATGCCGTTTTTGTCTGCTATAATTAATCTTGTAAGCGCAGACAAAATAAAAAGGGGAATAAGAATGAAGAAAAGAATAGTATTTTTGTTTTCGATCATAGTTATTTTTGTACTAGCTTTAACGGGATGTGGTTCTTCAGAGGATACTAGTAAGAATGAAGAAAATATTGATGAAGCATCGAATAAGTCTGTTGATGGAACTATTTTAACTGTCGCAACAGTAAACAACCCAGATATGAAAATAATGCAAGAATTAACGAAAGAATATTTTGAAAAAGAAACGGGAATTATGGTTGAATTTGTTGTGTTGCCAGAGAATGATTTGCGTAAAAAAGTAACAGAAGATGTTGCTCTTGGAGCCGGAGCATTTGATATTGTAACCATTAGTACTTATGACACACCGATTTGGGCTCAAAATGGATGGATTGAGTCACTGAGCCCGCAAATGGAAGCTCTAAGTGATGAGGAAAGAGAAACTTATGACCTAGAAGATATTTTTCCAACGATGAGAGATGCATTAACATTTGAAGAAAATTTATACGCATTACCTTTTTACGGCGAAAGCACAATGATTTATTATAACACGGAAATATTTGAAGAAGCAGGCGTAGAAATGCCTCTTCATCCAACTTGGGAAGAAGTCGGTGAGATAGCTAGAACGATTAAAGAAAAAACGGGTACACCTGGAATTGTTTTGCGTGGACTTCCAGGTTGGGGGGAAATGATGGCACCTTTAACTACAGTAATTAACGCATTTGGTGGTTCCTATTATGATGAGGATTGGAATGCACAACTAGATAGTCAAAATACAGTAAATGCAATTAACTTCTATGTTGATCTGTTAAATGATGCAGGACAGCCCGGCGCTACAAGTACTGGATTTACTGAAGCTTTAACTGTTATGTCTACTGGTAAGGCAGCAATGTGGTATGACGCAACAGTAGCAGCAGGATTTTTAAATAATCCTGATGATTCTGATGTAGTAGGAAAAATTGGTTATGCGTTTGCACCCACTCAAGTGAAAGAAGAAAACACTGGTGGACTTTATGCATGGTCTCTAGCTATAGAATCGGCAAGTAAGAATAAAGAAGCAGCATTCGAATTTATTAAATGGTCTACAAGTAAAGAGTATATTGAGTTAGTAGGAGAAGAAAAAGGCTGGGTAGTGGCACCATCCGGCACACGTATTTCAACTTACGAGAATCCAAACTATCAAGAAGCGGCTCCTTTCGCTGATATGGTATTAGAAAGTATTCAAAGTGTGGATTATGATAATCCTACAGTCGATCCTGTACCATATGTTGGAGCACAATATGTTGCTATACCTGAATTCCAATCACTCGGAACTGAAGTAAGTCAACAAATTGCAGCGGCAATTGCAGGAGATAAGTCCGTAGAAGATGCTATGAAAGAAGCACAAAGATTAGCTGAAGATGCAGCAGTAGAAGGTGGATATAAGTAGTAATATAAATCGACTGTGCCTTAAAAAAGTGCTGAGATATGAATTTAACAAAATGATTATCAAAAGAAATTTGGATTATTGTAAACTCTATAGCAATCGTTAGTTTATAAAATCGTTGAAAAGGTGAGCCTATACGTTGGCTAGCGCCTAAAGAAAGCGAGCCTTTCAACGGTTTTTATAATTTTATATAAGATATTTCTAAATTCAAAAGTTTAATACGAGGAGGCATGAGTATGAAAATATCCACAGAACAGAGAAGAAACTTGAATCAGCCCCCTATCAAAAGGTTGATCTTACCAAGCGCTATATTTCTTATTATAATGACGCAGATCCCTTTTCTAATTACAATATATTATAGCTTTCAAGATTGGAATATAATGCGACCTGATAAAGGGATACGATTTACGGGACTATCAAACTTTAAAAAAGTATTAACTGACCCCGGATTCTATCAAGTATTAAAAAATACAGCTTTATTAACGTTAACTGTTCTTATTATTTGTTTCATATTAGGATTTGCCTTGGCCTTATTAATGAATCGACATTTTTTTGGGAAAAATTTGGTTAGAACAATGTTCATTACACCTTTTTTTGTCATGCCAACTGTATCGGCGATTATTTGGAAGACGCTAGTTTATAACCCAAACTTTGGATTCTCATCTTATTTTGCTGAAGTGTTTGGTAAAACACCAATAGACTGGTTATCCCAACATCCTCTATTATCAATTATTTTAATTGTCTCATGGATGTGGACCCCGTTTTTTATGCTTATTTTACTTGCAGGATTACAATCTTTACCTGGAGAGTTAATCGAAGCAGCACAACTTGATGGTGCTAATAAAATTCAACAATTTATTAATGTAACCATTCCGCATTTAGTTAGATATATAGAGGTTGTCGTTCTATTAGGGTTAATGTTTATTTTGCAGGTGTTTGGAGAGATTTATGTAACGACTTCTGGAGGACCAGGTTTTGCTTCGACTAACTTATCATTTTTCGTTTATCGAACAGGATTTCAAAACTGGGATATTGGTAGAGCCTCAGCAGTTGGTGTGATTACAGTAATTTTAACCATTATTATGATGATGTTCATGATAAAAGTTTTACGTCGCATGTTCAAGGAGGAACAATGATAATGAAAAAAATTATATCAGGTGGACTTACATTTATTACTTATATAGCGGCGATTATTTATTTTTTTCCAGTTTTGTGGATATTTATAACTGGATTTAAGACAGAAAATGAGGCAATCAATATACCCCCTACTTTATTCTTTAAACCGACATTCGAAAACTTTCAGATGGTATGGAATATGGGAGCGGGAGACTTTTTCATTAACTCGACAATTATAACACTGTCATCTACTTTAATTGCAGTTTTACTAGGGGTTCCCGCAGCATTTGCACTTGCGATGTATCGTATAAAGAGAAAAGAAGATATTTTATTTTGGGTTATTTCAACACGATTTTTGCCTATAGCAGGGATAATTATTCCGTTATATCTAGTGTTTAAAAGTTTAAATTTGTTAGATTCATTAGTAGCATTAATATTGCTTTATGCTGGTATGAATGTCCCACTAATTATTTGGATGATGCGTTCATTCTTTAACGATGTATCCTATGAAATTATTGAAGCTACACAAATTGATGGGGCAACGGGTATCCAATCATTCTTTAAAGTAGTTTTACCACTTGTTCGACCTGGACTTATTTCAACAGTACTTTTATCGATGGTATTTGCCTGGAATGAATTCTTTTTTGCAGTTAGTTTAAGTTACACAAAAGCAGCAACATTACCTGTTTATATGTCGTCCTATATGACACAAGAAGGATTATTCTGGGCTAAAATGTGTGCCGCTGCGTCCATTTCTATTCTGCCAGTTATAATCTTGGGATGGTTTACACAAAAACAATTAGTTAGAGGACTTACAATGGGAGCGGTAAAAGGATAAACACTTAAAGTGCGTGTTCAAAAAGGAGGATAAAAAGGACCCGTCAGCAACGCCGACACTAGCACGTCCTGTGCGGCGCAATTTCGAGTAGCGGACTTTCGCAGGATGTGATGATTTCCGTGTTGCCCACAGGACGTGGGCGGTTTAACGGAAGATCCCCTGCTTCATTTAGATACATGAGCAAAGATCTGGTACGCAGGAAAAGTGATCTTCTTTTCCAAGGAAACGCTTCTAGCACGGAGAAAAAGTGCTTTCCTTTTTCAAGGAGCGGAAAACAAGCCAACGAGCTTCCACAGGATGTGGTGACTTTGACGTTCGATTCAGGACGTGTCGGTATTTAGTCGAAGTTCCCCTAATGCAGTGTCATTTTTACCGGACTTTTTGAACATCTTCTTAAAGTTTTTAGATAGAAATTTAAACTATTAAAATGGGGTGTAGAATAAATGAAAGCTTTAGTTATAGAAAAACCGTATACAGCAGTAGTTAAAGAAGTACCGTATCCAAAGCCAGGACTAGATGAGGTTACAATAAAAGTTAAAAATATTGGTATTTGTGGTACCGATATTCATATATACCAAGGAGAGTTTCTTTCCCCATATCCAATCATACCTGGTCATGAATTTTCAGGCTTAATTCATGAAGTTGGTGAAAATGTAAAGGATTTTAAGGAGGGTGAACGAGTGACAGCAGACCCTTCCTTATTCTGCGGTCAATGTAAATACTGTCTGACGAATCGTGGTAACCAATGCGAAAATTGGGGCGCATTAGGAAATACAACAGATGGTAGTATGGCAGAATACGTGAAAGTTCCAAGTAGAAATGTTGTAAAAATTCCTAATTCCATGTCATTTAAAGAGGCAGCATTTATTGAGCCAATGGCATGTGTCGTTCATGGTATGAATCGTCTACATCTAGAGGTTGGAGATCGAGTAATTATATTTGGGGCCGGCGCAATGGGGCAACAACTCGTTCAAGCAGTGAAAATGGCTGGGGCTTCAGAACTTGTCGTTGTAGATGTTTCGCAAGAAAAGTTAAATATGGCACTTGAGTGGGGTGCGACAAAAGGTGTATTAAGCGAACATATTGAAACTGAAATAAGTGCGGAAAAGTATCCAGATGGTTTTGATGTTGTTATAGATGCTACTGGTATTCCAAAAGTAATTGAACAAGCATTCAATTATATTGGTGCAACAGGGAAGTATTTACAATTCGGTGTGACAGCACCAGATGCGAAGGTAGCAATTGAACCGTTTAAAATTTACAATAAAGATTGGACAATTATCGGGTCAATGGCAATTAACTATACTTTTTTACCTGCCTTTCATTGGGTAAAAGAAGGTAGAATTGATGTAGAGCATTTAATCTCAAAAGAAATCACACTTGAGGAAGCAATAGACTTTTTAAAAGGATCGAGAGACCCTAATGATTTTAAAGTTCAAATTAAATTATAAAATACGTACATGTTGAAAGTCACAATACTGTGTGGCTTTTTCTTTTATATTATTTATCGGGAGGAAAAATAATGGCAAATAGATTGTTGATGGGAATAGATATTGGAACACAAGGAACAAAAGCGATCGTAATAGATGAACATGGTAATCTTATTGTAACAGGGAATTGTAGTTATGATTTTATTGTTCCACAAGTTGGATGGACTGAACAAGATCCGAGGCAGTGGTGGAATGCTGTTATAAAATCCCTGCAACAAATATGGAATCAAGGCATACAACCAGAGCAAATAAAAGGGATTGGTGTATCTGGTCAAATGCATAGTTTAGTCCTATTAGATGAAAATAAACAGGAATTAGGGAATTCAATATTATGGAATGATGTGAGAACTCAAGAAGAATGTATAGAAATAGAGCAAATAATAGGTAAAGAAAAATCAAAATTTATTACACGGAATGCTATTTTACCCGGATTTACAGCACCTAAGATACAGTGGATTAAGAAAAATGAGCCAAAACGATATAATAACATTTGTCATGTCATGTTAACTAAGGATTATATCGTTTATAAACTTAGTGGAATCTTTTCAACTGATGTATCAGATGCTAGTGGTACATCTCTTTTTGATGTAGAGAAGCGAGAGTGGTCAAATGAAATAATAGAAGCACTGGATATTCCGTTTGAATGGTTGCCGGAAGTGCACGAAAGTAATACGGTCGTTGGTGGGGTTGTTAAACGAGCCGCAAACATTACTGGATTATTAGAAGGAACTCCAGTAATCGCAGGTGCTGGTGATAATGCTGCAGCAGCACTTGGAAACGGTATATACGAAGAAGGTACTGGAGTAATAAGTATAGGTACATCTGGAACTGTTTTTGCTCCACTGAAAAAATTGCCTCCGGTTAAAGAGGAACAAGCGTTACATACATTACATTTATTCTGTCATTGTCTTCCTAATACTTGGCATGCAATGGGGGTCACATTATCAGCAGGTATGTCATTAAATTGGTTTAAGAGTACCTTTTCACAAGGTACGTATGATCAAATACTCGAAGATATTCATAAAATTGAAGCAGGGTCTGAAGGGTTAATCTATCTTCCATATTTAAACGGAGAACGTACGCCACATAATGATCCTCATGCAAGAGGAGTTTTTTTTGGAATGAGTTATAATCATACTCGTGATCATTTCACTAGAGCTGTGATTGAAGGTGTGTCTTATAGTTTAAAAGATTGTTATGAATTAATAAAACAATGTAATGTTATAATAGACACATTATATGTTACCGGTGGAGCAAGTAAAAATATAATTTGGCGACAAGTTTTGGCAGACGTGTTGGGTCGAAAGGTCAAGGTTTTTGAAGAAAGAGAAGGTCCTGCTTTCGGTGCTTCATTATTAGCAGGGTTAGGTGTAGGTTTATGGAATAGTCCTTGTGACTTTCCAGATTTTTTTAAAAAAGGTGAAGAAACGTTAGTGAATCATGCAAATGTAAAAAGATATCAAGAAGGTTACGAAATATATAAGGACCTTTATATTAAGTTAAAAGATACCTTTTCATATGAACATGCGTCAAATCGTTAGATTATATTTAGTATGTAAATTGTAAATTATTGATGACATTTAAATGAGCAGTAAACCTATTTAAGGGGGAAAAAGGTTGGAGGCATCTATTGTTTTAAGTTCACGACAAAAGGAATTGTTGCGTACTTTATTAAATAGCAATAAACCAGTTACCTATAAACAACTAGCTGATTTCTTTAAGTTAAGCACTCGAACGATTCAACGAGAAATTAAATCTCTAACAATGACTCTTGATCAACTTGATATTAAGGTTACCCGAAAATTTGGTTCTGGACTTATTTTGCAAGGGTCGGAAGAAAATATAAAAAGACTAAAAGCTCAAATCAAAAAAGCAAAAATAATGTCTGCCTATACTCCTGAAGAACGGCAGGAAGGAATCACTTATGATCTATTACTTGCAAATTCTCCGTTAAAACAAGAGTTTTTTAGTAAAAAATATGATGTATCTATCGCTACAATTGCCTTTGACCTAGATAAAATCCGTATCTGGTTAGAAGCGGGTGGAGTTATGATTCACAGAGAACCAGGTATAGGTATTTATATTAATGCGTCAGAGCAACAACGGAGAACACTATTATCTCGTCTACTCCACAAAGATATTACTTTTGAAGATTGGATCGAACTATTTCATGAAAAGAAAACTGTCGAATCAATGTATGGAAAATTAGGATCAGTTATTAGAAATCGATTACTAAAGTTTGTACAAACTGATAAAATTCTAGATGTAGATCGTGTTTTGAATGATATTTTGAATGAACAACCGGAATTCATACTAACGGATAGAAACTATGTGAATTTAATGATTCATATCATGTTGGCAATGGAGAGAATTCAAAGTGGGAAAGTTATTGAAAATACGAACTTAGGTAAATGGGAACCATTTGATCATGAAACCCTTTCTCTTGCAAAAAAAATAGTAAAACATTTAGAGCAAGTTTCATCTTTAACATTTCCTGAAATTGAAGTAAATTATATTTCTTTACATTTAGCCGGCGCTAAAGTTACTAAAAAACAAGATATGATAACAGACCAAAATGAAGAGTTTACCTGGATAGAACTAACACAAAGTTTTATTCGCTCTGTCGAGTTTTATTTAGATGAATCCTTTGAGGGAGACCAACTTTTATTTGAGGGGTTAGTATCACATTTTGTTCCTGTCTTTAATCGATTAAAATTTGGTTTACAAATTCATAATCCAATGTTAGAAAAAATTAAAGAACAGTATCCAGCAGTTTTTACAGCTTGTGCAACAGCTTGTGAGCTTTTAACTGAAAAAACTGGATATGAAATTCCAGAAGACGAAGTTGGTTACTTAGCAATGCATATAGGTGCATCCTTACTCCGAATTGAAGAAGGATTGAAGGAAAAATATAAAGCAATCGTTGTATGTGCAAGTGGTCTTGGTACTTCAATGTATTTATCGACAAAAATTCGTTCAGAGATTAAGAGTATTGAAGTAGAAGCAGTAGTTTCAGTAAATGAACTTTCCGATTGGTTAAAAGAAGATTATGAAATAGATATAATAATATCCACGGTTAATTTGCCATATGTAGAAAAAGAAAAAATGGTAGTAGTAAGTCCTTTCTTAAAGAAAGAAGATATTGCTAAAATTAGAAATTCAATAATAAATCAAGAGCATATAAAGATTGAAAGGTTACCTATAATTCAAAATAATAATTCAATAGAAACCCATTCATTACTTTCTCTTGCAACTTATGGGGAAGGGTTACTACAAATACTGAAAAATTTTAAATTTTTTAATAATGTAAGAGAAAGTTCTGATATTATTACAAGTGTCGTTTCCTTATTAGAGGATGTGAACGATATAGTCGATCATCGCCTCGTAACGAAAGATTTAAAGAAACGGGAAGAGTTAGGAGGTTTTGTGTTAAATGGACTTGCAATGATTCATACCAAATCTGCGGGAGTAACTTATCCAATTGTTGCAGTTTTTCGTACGGGGCATTCTATTCCTTGGAAAAGTGACGATGGAAATATGGTAGAAATTCAGACGATTCTATTGTTAGTTATCCCATCCAATGCGCCGCTTGAACATATGAAAATGATTAGTGAAATACCTGCTTCCTTTATAGATAACTCTTTTGTGGAGGAAATAACTTCAGGTAATGAAGATAGTGTGAAAGCCAAACTAGAAGAAGTTCTTACAAAAGCTTTCGAATTAAAAATAACTCGCTCTGTAAAGGAGTTACAAAACCAATGAGAAAGATTTCTCAGTTATTGAGTGCAATGGTGTATCAGAATATCGTCATCATAGTTGCAATAGGTATTATTCGAGCCATTTTTGGTGATTATGGTTGGTGGTATAACGAGACAATTATTGAAATTGTAGATCCAGTTTATCATACTTTATTGCCAGTATTAATTGGATATACCGGGGGTAAAATTATTGGGGGTCAACGGGGTGCTGCAGTCGCGGCTATTGCAGTATTTGGGTTAACGCTATCTAGTTCTTTACCTGTAATTCTTGGTGCAATGATTGTTGGACCAATTGCAGGTTGGGTCATTAAGAAAATCGATGAAATAATAATTAAAAAACTTCCTGGCGTAGGTTATGAACTATTAATTGGTAATTTACTAGCGGCTATAGTCGCAGTTATTTTTACACTTTTAAGCTTTCTATACGTTGGTAAGATGTTTTCGAATGTCATAGAGATCGGTACAGATCTGCTAGAATATATCATATACTCTAGTTCACTTCCTCTTGTGGCAATCATTATTGAACCTGCAAAAGTTCTCTTTTTTAATAATATTATTAATTTCGGTATGTTAGCCCCTCTTGGTATCCAGCAAGCGAATGAGATTGGTAAATCTATTTTTTTCTTATTAGAATCAAATCCTGGTCCAGGTTTAGGAATTTTACTTGCTTATTGGATACGTACGAAAGCGGAGCAGAGAAAAGGTGCAAAAATTGCCACATCCATTCATTTTTTAGGTGGAATACATGAGGTATATTTTCCTTATGTTTTAATGAAACCTAGATTAGTTATCGCGCTTATTTTAGGTGGGGTGGTCGGTGTAATCACATTCCAATGGTTTGATGTTGGACTTGTTTCTATTTCATCTCCGGGCAGTATTTTTCTTTTAATTGGATTAGCTCCAAAGGGAGATATGATTTTTGTCTTTTTAGGTGTATTATTTTCAGCATTTATGTCATTTATAATGGGTATATTATTATTAAGAACCGTTTCCGAAACTCCAACAGTAGAAGATACACAAGAAACAATTGTTGAATTTTATCAATTGGATAAAAATGAGCAATTACCTAATAGAAAAAATACTAAAATAGTTCAAACTAAATTGACAGAAAATCGAAATACAGTAAAAGAGATTGTTGATCCGTTTACAAATATAAAGGAAATTTATTTTGTATGTGAAGCAGGTATTGGATCAAGTGCTATGGGGGCAGCAATGCTTAGAAAGAAGTTACAACAAGCAAATTTGTATATTTCTGTTGAAAACTCTTCGATGAATGAGGTTCCTGAATCAGCTGACTTAATTATTTGCCATGAACGACTGCTACCTGATATTAAAAATTTGTTACCGAATAAAAGTTATTATCCATTACGTACCTTTACAGATATGAATGTTTATGACAGACTTGTTGAACAATTAAAGTGATTTAAATTATTAGACATAAGCTATAGTTGTTTTCTTGTAGAAGATAGTTGTAGCTTTATGTGTTTTATATATATGATATATAGTTTTATGGATAAAGGTTCTACTTGACATAAGTAGCAGCGAAAAAATAATGACTTCAAGTGGAAATTAGATTTTTGACAATAATTGGATAAAGAACTAGCAATGTTTCTAACTAAACTTCTGAAATGTGTAAACTTTAAATGGATAAGGAATATCTCATGAATAATACTATTAGTGCGTGTTCAAAACTCCCATGTCTTATTAGACACCGCAATGAATGAAAATGGGGGTGTGGCGTTTAATAATTAATTACTTTGTTTATTATAGATACTACAGAGCTTGGTGATCGTACATTTCTATGACGAGCACTTCTACCATAGGAAACAACATTTTCGACGATTAGTATTCCTCGCATTAAGGGATGCCCTGGCGGAGTATCTAGTGGAAGAAAGTATCCATAATGTCCAGATTTCCATTTTGGTAGTTAATAAGCTCAAGTCCAATCAAAAAAACAGAATGGGGGATAAAAAGCATCATATAACAAATTAATCAAATGTTTTTTCCAAAAAAAGTAATTTTACTTTTTAGGGAGGATGTTTTTTTGTGTCAAAATTGAGCTTATCTCCCATTTTCGTATAAAAAGGATAAAAAGGATCAAGTCGGCTAAAAGCGCTGACGTCCTGTTAGCAACGCCGACACTAGCACGTCCTGTGCGTCGGAAGTTCGAGGCGGCACAGTTTCGAGCAGCGGACTTTCACAGGATGTGATGACTTTCGTGTTGTCCACAGGACATGGGCGGTTTTAGCAGAAGCTCCCCTATTGCAGTGTCATTTTCACCGGACTTTTTATACGAAAAAGGAGGAAAAGCCTGATTTTGACACAAAAAAGCACCCTCCCGTAAATGGGATTTCCCATTTTTTAAAAAAAGTTGACTATGAATTAATTTGATTTATGCTGATTCTATTTCTTGAATATCCACTTCATGGCCTAGGTTTTGTAGTTTTTTGATAAAATAATCTTTCTTCCTTTCTTTATTTGGTAGGTAATTCCATCCAAGTTCTTGTTAGGGGGTTTTGGTTTTCAACATCTGGTAAATAATCCTTAATATTAAGTGTGCTAGTGCCATGTTTGCCTTATACGGCCATCGTCGTTTTACTATGCGATAATAAAAGGAAAGTCTGCTGTCCTTTGTTTTCATTGCGGCCCAGGCTACCTGACACAGTATGGCTTTTAGTCCTTTGTTTCCTTTTGAGGATTTAAGTGCTCTTTATTTTTCCAGCACTTTCATTGTTACCAGGGCTGAATCTACCCCATGATGATAGATTCCCATCGGAAGGAAATTGTGCCATATCAATACCTATTTCCGCTAAGATGCCCGCCGCTGCATCTTTCTTGATACCAGGAATGGTCATTAATAAATTCATTTCTTCACGATAGGGGATGACCGATAGACTACTTTTGCTTTCTAATTCTTCAATCCGGTTTTCGATGTAAATAAGGTGATCATAATGCATTTGAATTAATTCGCGGTGATGTAGACGAATTCGACTATTTAAAGCATCCACGATCTGTGGCACTTTCTTCTTTAGTGTTGTTTTTACCATTGTTCTTATTTGGTCAACTTCCAATACTTCACCATTGATGATAGATCTCGAGTAATGCACGCCCTGAAACACTAATTACATCGGAAACATACGTGCTAAGTTTTATATTAGCATCTTGCATGATTTTATGGATTCTGTTTTTCTCAGACGTTGCATGACCTAATAATTTGCGACGGTAGCGTGTTAAGTCCCGTAAATCTCTAAATGCTACTGGGGGGACAAAACTAGGCTCAATTAGACCAGCATGTAACAGTTTCGCGATCCAATTCGCATCGGAAACATCAGTTTTTCTACCAGATACATTCTTGATTCGCTGGGCATTGGCAAGTATTAATGTGAAATGACCTTCAAGAATATTCCAAACTGGTTTCCAAAAAACACCGGTGCTTTCCATCACAACATCTGTTACTTTGTATTCTGCAAGTCAATCTTGTAGTTTAAGTAATTCTTTGACAGTAGTTCCAAATGTTTTTGTTTCCTTTTTTGGTCTACGGTTTAATGGTCCATATAATACACACGCAACAACGTCTTTTGATGAACATTCAGCCCTGCAACATGTTCTAAAATAGCATCCATAATTAATCGCATCCTTTGTATATAATGCTAGGTCATACATTCTTAAGCCTGTACTTTTAAACACGTGCTCTTGACAACAATAGGCGGTGCTCATGAATGTATTACGTCAGTTTTGAATTCGGGTTTAATTTCACCAAAAAAGCGACGACTTTAGACATGCATTAACATGAATAATAATATATTGTTCAACCCCTGATACCCATTTTCATATAATGCGGTGTCTGGTAAGACATAGTAGGTTTGAACATACTTTATTAGATAACGATTAAAAAGGAGAGAGCATCATGAATGTAGTTCTAGTAGTAAAGGGCATGAATTGTGAAAATTGTGTAAGGTCGGTAACGGGTGCTCTTGAAGGATTATATGGAGTAGAACATGTTGAAGCTCATCTAGATGCCGGGAAAGTAAACGTACGATATGATCAGTCTGTGATTGATTTAAAAACAATCTGTGACAAAATTGAAGAACAAGGATATGATGTCGTTCGTTAATAAATCTAAAATGCAATATATTGCACGTAAGAGGTTCGTTTATAAGGTTAAATGAAATAAACAAGTTACTGAGTCGTGTCTTTATACTTCAAACCCAAATGCAATCACTATAAATGGAATGATATACTAAATGTAGGACTGGAGGGAATTTTTCATGGTTACTGAAATGAAAACGACATCTTTTAAAGCGGTTACGGAGGAAGAATGGCGGGAGGTTGCTAGTCAATCTTTGCGTGGACTTCCTTTTGAAAAATTGGTTACGAAAACGCTGGAAGGGATCGATATTCAACCGCTTTATACGAAAGAAAAGTTTGCGCTAGAAAATGAGTTGCACGACACAATGCTTCAAACTATTCGTGGAGGAATCGAAAGTCCTGATTGGACGATTGCTCAACAATCTTATGAAACTAATTCCAAACGGTTTTTAGCGGAAGTGAAAGAATCCTTAAATAAAGGAAATGAGGCAATTGTTTATAATGGAAAACGTCCTGTAATATGGAAAGAAAACGACTTAAAAGAATTATCGAAATTAGTTCAAGTTTACCCATTATATGCTTTTGATGTGGACGAGCAGGACGAATTTACAAAACTATTTTCATTTATCGATGGAAAAAATAGAAAAAATGTAAAAGGTATTTTTACTGGAAGTGCAATTTTACCTGAAGGATATCATTTACTTCGGAGAATTTCTGCTAATACAATTCCTTATCATGAACGTGGTGCTGATAATATCACGGAACTTGCTCTTACACTTGCAATCGCTGCAGAAGAAACACAGAATTTTAATTCGTTTACGCAGTTTTTTAATCAATTTTCCGTTCGTTTTGCGATCGACACGCACTTTTTTATGGAGATAGCAAAACTTAGAGCATTTCGTGTTTTATGGCAAACATTTGCTCAAGCTTACGGAAATGAAAAACCAAACCGGGTGCCGATTGTTTCAGAAGCCTCGTTACGTACATATTCCAAATTAGATCCTTATGTGAACTTGCTTCGTGCTGGAAATGAAGCATTTTCCGCTGTGCTAGGTGGAACGGATGTATTAACTATTCATCCACATAATGTGTTAACAAATATATCACCAACCTCCGTACGGAATGCACGTAATATTCAGCTCGTTATAAAAGAAGAAACGTTTGTCCAATATGTGCTCGATCCATCGGGTGGTTCGTATTTTATTGATACTTTAACTAATGAAATGATTGAAAAAGCATGGGCATATTTTCAAGAAATCGAACGTCTCGGAGGATTATCTGCATATGTTTCAAGTGGAGCATTAGATGAAAAATTAGACCAACTGTATCATAAACGAATGAAGCTGGTAAGTCATCGTAAGAAATCTTTAATTGGTACAAATAATTATGCCGATGTAACGGAGACAGTTCCAGAAGATGTAGGACCAATCGAGGTTGAAAGAAGATTGGCAGAACCATATGAACATTTGAGAATTAACTTCGCAAACAGCCAACCTAAAACAGTCTTACTCACTTTTGGACAGTTGAAAGATTTTAAAGCCCGTGCGGATTTCGTGACAGGTTTCTTAGCGACCGCAGGAATTAAAACTGAAATGAGTCCAGCTTTTAACAATGTAGAAGAAGCAATAACATGGATAGAAACGAATGAATTTGATTATGGAATCATTTGCATTCCTCCAAAGGAAACAGAGGCAGTAATGAAAGAGCTTATCCATGAGTTACCGCAAGGAAAATGGATAGATGTAGCTGGCAAATATGATGAAGAACTGGAAAAGGAATGGAAGCGTGCAAGTATATCTGGCTTTATATTTCAAGGGCAAGATCAGTTGGAAAAATTAGAAGAGCTTCAGCAACGTTGGGATAGGAGGCTGAATAAACATGAAGAAGCCTAATTTTAGTAAAATTACCCCATTACAAATAGAAAATTCAGCAAATATTACTAAGGAAAAAGCGATAGAAACGAATGAAGGAATAGCCATAAAAAATGTGTATCAAGCAGAAGATGTAGAAGGGTTAGAACATGTAAACGATTATCCGGGAATTGCACCAAATACGAGAGGTCCATATCCGACGATGTATGTGACTAGACCTTGGACAGTAAGACAGTATGCGGGCTTTTCAACCGCTGAGGAAAGTAATGCTTTTTACAGACGAAATTTAGCGATGGGACAAAAAGGATTATCTGTAGCGTTTGACTTGGCGACCCACCGTGGATATGATTCGGATCATGAACGAGTTCGTGGTGACGTTGGGAAGGCCGGTGTAGCGATAGACTCGGTGGAAGATATGAAAATATTATTTGACGGTATTCCGCTTGATGAAATGTCTGTTTCGATGACGATGAATGGTGCGGTTTTACCTGTCATGGCATTTTATATTATCGCTGCAGAAGAACAAGGCGTCTCACCTGAAAAGCTGGCTGGTACGATTCAAAATGATATTTTAAAAGAATATATGGTCAGGAATACGTATATTTTCCCACCTGAAATGTCGATGAAAATAATTGCGGATATTTTTGAATATACATCAAAATATATGCCGAAGTTTAATTCGATTTCGATTTCCGGTTACCATATGCAAGAAGCGGGAGCGACGAATGATATTGAACTCGCTTATACATTAGCAGATGGGCTAGAATATGTTCGAACTGGGCTGAAAGCTGGCATCGATATTGATTCTTTCGCACCAAGATTATCATTTTTCTGGGCAATCGGCAAAAATTATTTTATGGAAGTTGCGAAGATGAGAGCAGCTAGGAGAATGTGGGCACAAATGATAAAAACATTTGAACCAAAAAATCCAAAGTCGCTTGCACTTCGAACGCATTCGCAAACTTCTGGATGGAGTTTAACCGAACAGGATCCATTTAATAACGTAACGAGAACGTTACTTGAGGCGAATGCTGCGGCGATGGGACATACGCAGAGTCTGCACACAAATGCATTAGACGAAGCGATTGCCCTACCGACTGATTTTTCCGCACGGATTGCACGCAATACACAATTATTTTTACAAGAAGAAACGTTAATGACAAATGTTGCGGATCCATGGGGTGGTTCTTATTATGTGGAAACATTAACGGATGAATTAATGAAGAGAGCATGGGAGCATATTGAAGAAATTGAAGATTTAGGTGGAATGGCAAAAGCGATAGAAACGGGTCTGCCTAAGCTAAAAATTGAAGAAGCAGCTGCGAAAAGGCAAGCACAAATCGATTCACAAGCCGAGACGATTATTGGCATGAATAAATATCAGTTGGATGAAGAAGAGCCGATTGACATTTTAGATATCGATAATACAGTTGTCCGGGAAAAGCAAATTGAACGAATTGAAAAAATGAGAGCAGCCAGGGATGAAGCGAAAGTAGGGAGACTGCTAAATCGATTAACAGAAGCGGCCAGAACTGGAAATGAAAACTTGTTAGCATGTACAGTTGATGCAGCAAGAGCTAGGGCGACGATTGGCGAAATTAGTGACGCAATCGAAAAAGTATCTGGACGTCACAAGGCGGTGATTCAATCCGTGAGCGGTGTATACAGTACAAACTTTTCAAATCAAGAAGTAATTGCAGAAGTAAAAAGAATGACGGAAGAATTTTTGGAAAATGAAGGACGTAGACCACGAATGTTAGTTGCGAAAATGGGACAAGATGGTCATGATAGAGGAGCTAAAGTTGTTGCTTCATCATACGCAGACCTAGGTTTTGATGTGGATATCGGTCCACTTTTCCAAACACCGGCTGAAACAGCTGCACAGGCAGTAGAAAATGATGTTCATGTTGTTGGTGTTAGTTCACTCGCTGCAGGGCATAGAACGCTTGTACCACAATTAAAAGCGGAACTTCAAAAGCTAGGTCGTGAAGATATTTTAATTATCGTTGGTGGTGTTATCCCAGCTCAAGATTACGAACATCTACGTAAAAGTGGAGCAGTTGGAATTTTTGGCCCAGGTACAGTAATCCCTGTGGCTGCACAAAAAATAATTGAAGAAATTTATAAAAGTCTTGGTTATGAGGAAGTGGAAGAATGACATCAAATAACAAAGACGAAGAAGAGACTGCATTAAACGTCATGGGAGGGATTAAAAGTTCCCATGACGGTATAAAACGAACAAAGCGACGCCGGTTTGTGAAGAAAAAAGAAACGGTTCAAATTGATTCATTATATGAAAGGGTAATTAGCGGTTCAATGCTTGACCTTGCACGTGCGATAACGTTAATTGAAAGTACTCGTCGTGAAGATCAAACACATGCACAAGCACTACTGCAAAAAGCGCTCCCTCATACAGGGAAAAGTATCCGAATTGGGATAAGTGGGGTCCCGGGAGCTGGAAAAAGTACGTTTATAGAGACGTTTGGTTTAATGTTATGTGAACTAGGCTACAAAGTTGCTGTCCTAGCGATTGACCCTAGTTCCTCGGTTACAGGTGGCAGTATTTTGGGGGATAAAACGAGAATGGAAAATTTGTCTAGTCATCCAAATGCTTATATTAGGCCATCTCCAACTTCCGGAACATTAGGTGGTGTTCATCGGAAAACGAGGGAAACGATGCTATTATGTGAAGCGGCCGGTTATGATGTAATCTTAGTTGAAACAGTTGGAGTTGGACAAAGTGAAACTGCGGTCCGGAATATGGTTGACTTTTTCATGTTACTTGCATTAACCGGCGCTGGTGATGATCTTCAAGGTATGAAAAAAGGGATCATGGAAATAACAGATTTGATCATTGTTCATAAAGCGGATGGTGATAATATGCGGCTAGCGAAACGTACTGTTCGTGAATATAAACAGATTTTGCATTTTCTACAGCCGGCAACACCTGGTTGGGAAGCTACTGCAGTTCCTGTTTCGTCGTTAGAAAAAACTGGCCATGATAAAGTGTGGGAAATAATTACTGAATTCAAAAGTAAAATGGAAAAAAGTAATTACTGGCAAGAAAGAAGACAGGAGCAAACAAAAAGTTGGTTCCATGATACGATCCATGACTATCTTGTTGAACACTTTTTTAGCAAGAAAGGGAAAAAGGAACAGGTATCGGAGCTTGAGCAGAAAATTGGAGAAGGAAAATTAACGATTGCTTCAGCGTTAGAACAACTATTTAGTAAGAATAATTAAATTACCAAATCGTATATCTAAGTATGGAGGGTGTAACAAATGAAAAAAGTGATGGTTATTGTTTACCCGGAATATGCTGACTTTCAAATTGCTCATACATTATTCTTGCTTAAAAAATTTGGAGATGTAAAAATGACAACCGCTTCACTTGATGGAAAAGAAGTAGAAAGTATTGGAAGTTTGAAAACAAAGGCAGACATCTCTTTATCTGAAATTAAAAAAGTAGAGTATGACCTTATTCTTATTCCAGGTGGAGATGGAGTACCACAATTATTAGAAGAAACAGTAATGACAGAAACATTAAAACGAGCATATACTTCCAATATCCCCATTGCAACGATATGTGGGGGGGCGGCATTTTTGGCGCAGGCAGGTGTTCTTAAAGAAAAAAGATTTACTTGTAAATTAGAGACGTATGAAACGAATCGAAAGCTTTTTAAAGAATCGATATATACGGGCACCCCGTTAGAAAAAGACCAACTTGTCATAACTGCAAAACCAACTGCTTTTGCCGAGTTAGCGATAGCAGTCGGAGAAATGCTCCATCTTTTTAGAAATAAGAAACAATCGAATACTTTTTATTCGTTTTGTAAAGGTGAAAATAGTTAATTAAGATTAGTAGAATCGGGTAGAAATTCAATTAATACTCGATTTTTTTATTTTTTCACTTGAAAACGTTGCCAAAATAATTTATTTAGTCTATGATAGTAACAGAAACACTTTTTTTATTTAACCAATAGTGAATGAGGGTTCATTCAAACAATGATGTTAGGAGGATTATGTAAATGAGTCGAGTAATAAAACGTGCTGCAGTACTTGGATCAGGAGTGATGGGATCTGGAATAGCTGCTCATTTAGCGAATATAGGAATTCCTACCTTGATGCTAGATGTAGTACCAAGAGATTTAACGGAAACGGAGAAAAAACAAGGTTTAACTTTGGAAGATAAATCTGTACGAAATCGAATTGTAAGTAACAATAAACAAGCATTGTTAAAACAGAAACCTTCCCCAATAACATCGAAAAGGAGTCTTGATCTAATTGAAGTCGGCAACATGGAAGATGATTTAGAAAAATTAGCAGATGTAGATTGGATTGTTGAGGTAGTCGTTGAAAATTTAGCAGTAAAGAAGCAAGTTTTTGCCCAAGTAGATAAATTTCGAAAAGAAGGAACAATTGTCAGTTCTAATACATCTGGTATTTCAGTTGAAAGAATGATAGAAGATTGTTCAGATGACATGAAAAAACATTTTTTGGGAACACATTTTTTTAACCCGCCAAGATATTTGAAATTATTAGAAATCATTCCCACAAAACATACGGATGATGAAATTGTTTCTTTTATGAAAGAGTTTAGTGAGAATGTTTTGGGTAAGGGAGTAGTTGAAGCAAAAGACACACCTAATTTTATAGCAAATAGAATTGGAACATATGGACTCCAGGTCACTGTTCATGAAATGACAAAAGCAGGCTTATCTGTTGGGGAAGTGGACTCGATAACTGGCCCATTGATTGGAAGGCCAAAGAGTGCAACTTTCCGCACATTGGATGTTGTAGGATTAGATACTTTTATCCACGTTGCCAAAACTGTTTATGATCAAGTGGAGGGGGAAGAAAAAGCAGTTTTTGAAATTCCATCCTTCATGCAGGAGATGAATGAAAAAGGTTGGATTGGTGCTAAGGCGAAACAAGGTTTTTATTTGAAACAAAAAGGTAAAGATGGAAGCACTATCTTACAATTAAATCCAGAAACAATGGAATATGAGGAACGTAAAAAGCTAAAAACTGCAGCTGTTGAAATGGCAAAACAGCAAAAAGGATCGAGAAAAAAATTAAAGGCACTTCTATCTCAACCAGGTGACAAAGCAAGTGACTTTTTATGGAATATATTTAAACCTACTTTACTATACTCAGCGGAGCTCTTAGGGGAAATAGCTGATGATATCACCCAAATTGATAATGCAATGAAATGGGGATTTGGCTGGAAGATGGGACCATTTGAAACTTGGGATGCAATTGGTCTTCGTAAATCGGTTGAACGAATGAAAAAGGAAGGAACAACCGTACCTTCATGGATCGAAAAACTGCTTGATGAAGGAAATGAAACTTTTTATAAAGAAGATAATGGCAATGTTTACTTCTATGATAATGGTGAATATAACCAAGTAGATTTTAATAAAAAAGAAATTAATATAAAACGACTGAAGAGTACAAATGGAGTGATCAAAAAGAATACTGGCGCTAGTTTAGTAGATTTAGGAGACGGAGTAGCATTACTTGAGTTTACTTCACCGAATAATTCCCTTGGTCTTGACGTCGTGCAAATGGTGAATAGCGCTATTGATGAGGTAGAAAAAAATTACGAAGGTCTTGTGATTGGTAATCAAGGAACAAATTTCTGTGTTGGTGCAAACTTAGCGCTTATGCTAATGGAAGCTCAAGATGATAATTTCTTTGAACTTGATATGGTTGTTAAACAGTTTCAGAACATGACATTGAAAATTAAATACTCTGAGAAACCTGTCGTTACTGCACCTTTTAATATGACATTAGGTGGCGGTGCAGAAGTAACACTACCGGCAGCTTCCGTTCAAGCGTCAGCAGAATCATATATTGGTTTAGTAGAGGTTGGCGTTGGACTAATTCCTGGAGGCGGTGGAATGAAAGAACTCTACTTAAAAATGTTACGTGATCTGCCTCAAGGAGTAGATTTTGACTTAATAAAAGTAGCGAATACTGTCTTTGAAAGAGTTGCAACGGCAAAAGTTTCTACTTCAGCTGAGGAAGCAAGAGAAAATGGCTTTTTAAATAATTATGATGGGATTAGTGTAAACCCAGATCATTTACTTTACGATGCCAAACAACGAGTTTTAGCTCTAGCACAGTTAGGATACAAAGCTCCTAAACGTGAAAAAATTCCTGTTGTTGGAGATGCAGGGTATGCGGCGATGATGCTTGGAGCAAAACAACTGCAGTTAAGTGGTTACGCATCTGAACATGATATGAAAATTGCTGAAAAATTAGCATATGTGTTATCAGGTGGTCGGATAAAAGAAGGAACAGTAATCGATGAACAAGTAATGCTTGATCTTGAAAGAGAAGCTTTCTTAAGTTTAATCGGTGAGCCAAAGACTCAAATGCGCATGCAACATATGTTGTTAAAAGGAAAACCGTTAAGAAACTAGTGTAAATAATTAGCAAATCGAAGAAACCTTAGTGATGGAAGAAGGAGGAATTAGATTGAGGGAAGCAGTCATTGTTGCAGGGGCAAGAACTCCTGTTGGAAGGGCCAAGAGAGGAACGTTAAAAAATGTGAGACCTGATGACTTAGCTGCATTAACTGTTAAAGAGACGTTAAAACGTGCAGATAATTATGATGGGAATATTGATGATGTCATTTTTGGAAATGCCATACCGGAAGCGGAGCAAGGGATGAATCTAGCGAATAATATCGCTGGACTTGCCGGATTGAAGAAAGAAACTCCAGCAATTACGATAAACCGTTATTGTTCATCTGGACTTCAATCAATCGCCTATGGAGCTGAACGCATTATGTTAGGACAAAGTGACACAATTCTAGCTGGTGGAGCGGAATCGATGAGTCTAGTTCCAATGCCAGGACATGTGATTAAACCTAATTCTAGATTAGTAGAAGAGGCACCTGAATATTATATGTCGATGGGACATACAGCAGAAGAAGTTGCAAATAGGTACGGCGTTTCCCGAGAGGAACAAGATGCTTTTGCAGTAGAAAGCCATAAGCGAGCGGCACAAGCGATTAAAGAAGATAAATTTAAAGACGAAATCGTACCAGTGGAAGTGACTGAACGTTTCGTTGGTAAAAACAATAAAATTGAAGAAAGTACGATTATATTTGATACAGATGAAGGAGTTCGTCCCGGAACTACAATGGAAGTACTTGCAAAATTACGTCCAGCATTTTCTGTTACTGGGTCGGTGACGGCTGGAAATTCCTCGCAAATGAGTGATGGAGCGGCTTCAGTTTTATTAATGGATCGTGAAAAAGCGGTTGCTGAAGGATTGACACCACTATTAAAATTCCGCTCTTTTGCGGTAGCTGGAGTAGAGCCTGAAGTAATGGGGATTGGCCCAATAGAAGCGGTTCCTAAAGCGTTAAAACTTGCAGGGCTTGAACTTTCCGATATTGGAATTTTTGAATTGAACGAAGCATTTGCATCACAGTCTGTTCAAGTAATTAAAACGCTTGGACTCGATCCAGAAAAAGTAAACGTAAACGGTGGTGCTATTGCACTTGGTCACCCACTAGGAATGACAGGTACAAAATTAACACTATCTATCATGCATGAGATGAAACGTAGGAATGAACAATTTGGCGTTGTTACGATGTGTATTGGTGGAGGAATGGGTGCAGCTGGGGTATTTGAACTGATTTAGAAAATAAGGGTGGAGCGTATTTCCCCCCTTTCCTATCAATAAATTACGAAAGGATGTTTACCAATGACAGAAGAAAAATTATTTAAAGGTGGCTCTTTTTTAGTAGAAGATTTAAAAGGCGAAGATATTATTACACCAGAGGATTTTACAGATGAGCATAAGATGATTGCTAATACGACAGAAGAATTTGTTGAAAAAGAAGTATTGCCTTTAGTTGATAATTTAGAGAACCATGAATTTGAACATTCAGTTAAGCTATTAAAAAAGGCTGGAGAATTGGGCTTATTAAGTGCTGATATACCGGAAGAATATGGTGGTTTAGCATTAGATAAAACTAGCTCATCCTTAATTACAGAAAAGTTTGCTCGTGCAGGTGGTTTTTCGATAACACACGGTGCTCATGTTGGAATTGGAACATTACCAATTGTATTTTTCGGTAATCATGAACAAAAAGCAAAATACTTACCAAAACTTGCAACAGGTGAATTAATTGCTGCTTATGCATTAACAGAGCCAGGTTCAGGTTCCGATGCGCTTGGTGCCAAAACTACTGCTACATTAAATGAAGCTGGAACTCACTATATTTTAAATGGGGAGAAACAATGGATAACAAATTCTGATTTTGCTGATGTTTTCGTTGTCTATGCCAAAATTAATGGAGAAGATTTCTCGGCCTTCATAGTGGAACGCAATTATCCTGGTGTGTCTGTAGGACCAGAAGAAAAGAAAATGGGAATAAAAGCATCTTCCACTCGTACATTAGTGTTAGAGGACGCTGAAGTTCCAGTAGAAAATTTACTAGGTGAACAAGGTCGTGGCCATATTATTGCATTTAATATTTTAAATGTCGGCCGCTATAAGCTAGCAATTGGTGGAGTTGGCGGAGCTAAAATTGGCATTGAGTTAGCTACGAAATATGTAAATGAGCGAAAGCAATTTGATCGTGCGATTTCAAGTTTTACGTTAACACAAGAAAAACTTGGAACAATGGCAGCCGAAACTTACGCAAATGAGAGTGCGGTTTATCGTACAGTAGGCTTATTCGAACAACAGATGGGTTCCTTGTCAGAAGAGCAATTAAAAGATGGACGTGAAGTTGCAAAAGCAATTGCTGAATACCAAATCGAATGCTCCATGAACAAATATATGTGTACAGAATTACTCGATTATGTTGCTGATGAAGCGGTACAAATGCATGGTGGATACGGATTTATGCAAGAATATGAAGTGGAAAGAATGTACCGGGATTCACGTATTAATCGAATTTTTGAAGGAACAAACGAGATTAACCGTTTATTAGTACCAGGAACCTTACTGAAAAAGGCATTAAAAGGTGAACTACCGCTTCTTGAAAAAGCACAAGGATTACAGGAAGAGCTACTCATGATGATGCCTGAAGAAGTCGGTACAGAAGCATTAGAACAAGAAAAATATTTGGTGAAAAATGCCAAGAAAATTGTTTTACTAGGTGCCGGATTAGCCGCTCAAAAATACATGCAAAAAATAGAAGACGAACAAGAAATTTTAGCAAATCTAGCCGATATGGTTGCAGAAGTGTACAATATGGAATCGGCAATTTTACGAACAGAAAAAGCGATTAATGCAACTGGTGAAGAGAAAAATAAACAAAAACTTCTATATACAGAAGTATATGTCCAAGAAGCATTTAATCGAATCGAAGCCGACGCCAAAGAAATTCTAATCGCTGTGGAAGAAGGAGACAATCTCCGCATGATGCTATCTTCCCTACGTAAACTAACGCGTCACACACCTATTAATGTAATTGCAAAAAAACGTGAAATTGCTCGAGTTATTATTGATGCCGAAAGATATGTAGTTTAATAGTAGATATAGCCCCCTGAATGGGGGCTATTCTAATTATTAAAGGTTTTCCTATTGCTGAATATTATGTTATTCGCTGAATAATCGCGGAATGCGCTGAATAGATTTACAATTACGCTGAATTATCCATTGCAATCGCTGAATCCGAGAGCCAATTCGCTGAATCAGGCACCGCCGCAGAATTTTTTTGTTATTCGCTGAATAATCGCGGAATGCGCTGAATAGATTTACAATTACGCTGAATTATCCTTGCAATCGCCGAATCCGAGAGCCAATTCGCTGAATCAGGTACCGCTGCTGAATTTTTTTGTTATTCGCTGAATAATCGCGGAATGCGCTGAATAGATTTACAATTACGCTGAATTATCATTGCAATCGCCGAATCCGAGAGCCAATTCGCTGAATCAGGCACCGCCGCAGAATTTTTTTGTTATTCGCCGAATAATCGCAGAATGCGCTGAATAGATCTACAATTACGCTGAATTATCATTGCAATCGCCGAATCCGAGAGCCAATTCGCTGAATCAGGCATCTCCGCTGAATTTTTTTGTTATTCGCTGAATAATCGTGGAATGCGCTGAATAGATTTACAATTACGCCGAATTATCCATTGCAATCGCCGAATCCGAGAGCCAATTCGCTGAATCAGGTACCGCCGCAGAATTTTTTTGTTATTCGCTGAATAATCGTGGAATGCGCTGAATAGATTTACAATTACGCTGAATTATCATTGCAATCGCCGAATCCGAGAGCCAATTCGCTGAATCAGGTACCGCCGCTGAATTTTTTTGTTATTCGCTGAATCATCGCGGAATGCGCTGAATAGATTTACAATTACGCTGAATTATCATTGCAATCGCCGAATCCGAGAGCCAATTCGCTGAATCAGGTACCGCCGCAGAATTTTTTTGTTATTCGCTGAATCATCGCGGAATGCGCTGAATAGATTTACAATTACGCTGAATTATCCATTGCAATCGCTGAATCCGAGAGCCAATTCGCTGAATCAGGTACCGCCGCAGAATTTTTTTGTTATTCGCTGAATAATCGTGGAATGCGCTGAATAGATTTACAATTACGCTGAATTATAACTAAAATTGCTGAATCACGTAATAATTGTGCTGAACTTTGATTTGATTCGCTGAAAATATAAATAACATTAAAATTAATTTTCCATATGGATTGAGCACTCTAAAATGCACTTTCCTATTTATTAAAATTGTATTTTCTCTTACTCTAGCAATGTTAAAAAGAGTTTTTACCTATTTGCAGAATATCATGTTCTATCTTATTCTATAGAAAAAGGTAGGGATAGCATGATTCTAAAGGAGCGAGAAATAAGTATAATATTAAAAAAATTGTATGCATTGGATGGGAGAATGTACAATGATCATATTGAAAAAAGTCACGTGCATAACGATTTACAAAAGAAATTAGCGGAAAGACGGGGTGAAGAGGCGGTTGATTTTTATCTTCAATTCTTAGAACAAGATTTTTTTCATTTTTTGCTTTCTATAAGAATTCCGGATGAACAAGGTTTTTTTCAAATTGACACATTAACCCTTTCGCCTTTTTTTATTCTGATTTTAGAAATAAAAAACTGGCGAGGTACCATATTGTTTGGTGATAATGGCCAGGTTATTCGGGTAAGAGAAAATGGTACAGAAGAAGGGTTTCAAAATCCAATTCCTCAAGCGTATCTCCAACGTTATAGGCTTCAAAAGTGGCTCCAACAAAGAGGTTTGAACAATATACCGATTTATACGATGGTTGTTATCAGCTTCCCAAGTACGATTATTAAATCAATCACTCAACAAGAAATTCCAAAAGAAGTTATCCATAGTAATCAATTAAACTTTAGAGTTAATGCTTTGGCCGATAAACACGAACAAGTCATTTCGAAGGATGATATTCAACTAATCGCTAAGCAATTAATAGCAGAGCACACTCCCGAAGATAAGGATATTTTATCCGCTTATAATATACGTGCAAATGAATTAATTAAGGGGGTAATTTGCGATGATTGTTCATACCACCCTATGATATGGCACCGTTCAAAAATGTTTTGTCCGAAATGTAAGTTCACTTCTACAAATTCTTTTCTATATGCAATTCAAGATTTTTCACTGTTAATTAGTAATAAAGCTAAAAATAAAGAGTTAAGAGATTTTTTACAGATAGACTCACCTCATATTGTTAAAAGACTTATGCAACGATTAGGATTTGATTATTTTGGAAACACAAATGGGAGAAAGTATATACTTAATAATGAAGTGATACCTAATAAATTAATACATTAAAAGGTGATCGCTGAATTTTTTTCTTATTCGCTGAAACATCGTGAGAATCGCTGAATTGACTGTCATTAGCGCTGGATTTTTTATTGAACCGCCGAATTTAGGGCTCCATCCGCTGAATCGAGTTGTTGCGCTGAATTTTTTCCTTATTCGCTGAAACATCGTGAGAATCGCTGAATTGACTGTCATTAGCGCTGAATTTTTTATTGAACCGCCGAATTTAGGGCTCCATCCGCTGAATCGAGTTGTCGCGCTGAATTTTTTTCTTATTCGCTGAAACATCGTGAGAATCGCTGAATTGACTGTCATTAGCGCTGGATTTTTTATTGAACCGCCGAATTTAGGGCTCCATCCGCTGAATCGAGTTGTCGCGCTGAATTTTCTAGTTATTCACTAAAATTAAATGTGAAGCCAATGAATTATTACGAATAATCGCTGAATATCTCCAAAACCACTGAACTAATCACAATATTGTTTTTAAGTGGAATACTTTGGTATAATCGTCGTAAATGCTAAACGTGATGGAGGTAGATCATGACACTTACAATGTATTGGTATCCGAATTGTGGATCTTGTAAAAAGGCGAAAAAATGGTTAGACGACCATGATCGTACATATAATTTAATACATATAGTAGAGAACCCACCGAATGAGCAAGAACTACTTGATTTGATTGAAAAAAGTGAGCTCCCTGCACGGCGATTTTTCAATACGAGTGGGAAAGTATATCGAGAACAAAAAATGAAGGATAAAATTAAAGATGCGACTATCGAAGAGATGGTAGGCTATCTCGCATCGAATGGGTTGTTGATTAAACGTCCGATTGTAACAGATGGAAAAAAGGTAACAGTTGGTTTTAAAGAAGAAGATTTTCAAGCCAATTGGTCAATATAATAATTAGGAGGTATTAGAGATGAGTTTACCGACAGATTTACTTTATTCGAAGGAGCATGAATGGGTAAGAAGAGAAGGAAGCGATGTTAGAATTGGAATTACTGATTTTGCTCAAGATGAATTAGGTGATATCGTTTTTGTTGAACTTCCAGAGGTAGGCGATACAATTGAAGTGAATGAGCCGTTTGGAAGTGTTGAGTCTGTAAAAACAGTTTCAGAATTGTATGCGCCAATAAGCGGGACAGTTGTAGAAGTTAATGAGGGTTTGGAAGATAATCCAGAGTATGTTAATGAATCTCCTTATGAACAAGCCTGGATGATCGTTGTTGAACCGTCCGCTGATGAAGAACTAGATGATCTGCTTTCCTCTGAAGAATATAATGCTTATATTTCTAAATAGGAATAATATTACTTGCACCCTACCTTAAGGGTGCATGTAGTTTTTTAGAGACTTCTAGCTTTCAACGATGGCTACCTTGAAATTGGGGGAAAAGCATTGGGTATTTTAAATGATAAGAAAGTTATTATCGTAGAAGGTTTATCCGATAAGATGCATGTTCAAAAAATAATCAAAGAGGAAATCGATATCGTTTGTACACACGGAACATTTGGCGTGGAAAAGTTTGATGAAATGTTAGATGAATTTGATCTAGATAATCGTGATGTATATATTTTTGTTGATGCAGATGAACCTGGAATAAGGTTAAGGAAGCAATTAACTGCTGAATTGCCCAATTCCATTCAAATGTATATTCCGGATGATTATCAACAAGTTGAACTAACTCCTCTGGATATTATTGCTCATGAATTAGTAAAACATAACTTTAAAATAGATCCATTGTATTTGATGTTATAAGGAAATTGGTGATTCTTTTGCAAGAAATAACCGCAGAACAATTAGAACAAAAAAGTGACTATTTATTATACATTCATACCCCTTTTTGTGGAACTTGTCATGTAGCGCGTTCATTTTTAGAAAAAATCGAAAAAACACATCAGCAAGATATTTTTTATGAGATGAACGCATCACTGTACCCGGAATTTATGCAGAAATATAAGGTGGAAAGTGTACCTTGTTTGTTCGTTATGAAAGACGATCAAGTTAAAGAAAAAGTGTATACATTCTTTTCCGTTGCAAATATATATCATTATGTATGGACGTATGTACCCGAGCTCTTTCGACAAAATTAAACGTATTACTTGACATAAAAACAGATATAATGCTATATTGTTTATTGTTATCAATAAAAAGGAATACATCTTAACTCTTATGAAGAGCGATGGAGGGACTGGCCCTATGAATTCGCGGCAACCTTCAATTTTACTTCCAAAATTGAAAGGTGCTAAATCCTGCAAAGCAGATGCTTTGATAGATGAGAGAATGTGAAGATAGATTGTTAAGTCTTTCTGTTCTCTTACAGGAAGACTTTTTTAATTGTATCTGAATGAGTAAACAGGGTGGCATTAGAGTATGTACCTAATGTTATGCGAATTTCATAGTTTCCCAAACCAACGATGTAAAAGGAGGGCAAATCATGATATCGATACAAAATTTAAAGAAAGTTTTTACACTAGATAAAAGCCCGATTACAGCAGTAGATTCCCTATCATTAGAAATAAAGGAAGGAGAAATCTTCGGGGTAATAGGGTACAGTGGTGCGGGGAAAAGTACATTAGTACGGCTACTAAATCGTTTGGAAGAGCCTTCGGATGGATCCATTATTATTGATGGAAAAGAAATGACTAAACTAAAAGGCAAAAAGTTAAGACAAGCCAGGCAAGAAATCGGGATGATTTTTCAACATTTTAATCTTTTATGGTCTCGAACGACGGAGGAAAATATTGCTTTTCCACTAGAAATAGCAGGTGTTCCAAAAACAGAACAGAAAAAGAAAGTTCAAGAGCTGATCGATTTGGTTGGGCTAACTGGAAGAGAAAAAGCCTATCCTTCCCAACTAAGCGGAGGGCAAAAACAGCGTGTAGGGATCGCACGTGCACTTGCAAATGATCCGAAACTGCTTCTTTGCGATGAAGCTACATCGGCACTAGATCCAGAAACTACTAATTCAATTCTAGATTTGCTAGTGGATATTAACCAAAAACTTGGCCTTACGATTATTTTAATAACACATGAAATGCATGTGATTCGCAAAATATGTGATCGGGTTGCTGTTATGGAGAAAGGGAAGATCGTAGAAACTGGTAATGTTCTAGATGTGTTCTCTAACCCAGAACAACCTATTACGAAAAAATTTGTGGAACAAGTGATGGCAAATCCAGACGTAGAAGAAAGTGTTGCGGACATTCTCAATAATGTAAAGAAACATGGAAAAGTATTACGCCTCCATTTTTTAGGAGCATTTGCAAATGAAGCTTTAATTAGTGAAGTATCGAAAAAGTTTTCCGTTGATACGAATATTATCCAAGGAAAAATTACGCAGACACAAAATGGTGTGTTAGGTACCTTAATTGTTCAAATGGTAGGAAACAAAGCTGAAATTGAAAAAGCGATTAACTTTATTAAAGAAGCCTCAGTTGAAGTGGAGCTGATTCGAGATGACACTTAATTTTGCTAATATTGATTGGGATAAACTAATGACGGCGACGTATGAAACGTTTTATATGACATTAATCTCATTAACTGGAACTTTTATTATAGGTGTGTTACTCGGATTACTATTATACTTAACTGCCAAAGATGGACTTTGGGAAAATAAGGTGATTAACTTTATTACAGCAACAATAGTAAATGTGTTTCGTGCAATTCCATTTATTATCTTAATACTTCTACTCTTTCCATTTACGTATTTTTTAATTGGGACGATTAGAGGACCGAATGCAGCCTTACCAGCTTTAATTATTGGTGCCGCTCCATTCTATGGTAGGTTAGTAGAAATTGCTTTAAAGGAAATAGATAAAGGAGTTATTGAGGCGGCGCAATCAATGGGAGCAAGTACACGATCTATTATTTTTAAAGTTCTTCTTCCTGAATCGATGCCTGCTTTAATCTCAGGAATAACTGTTACCGCAATCGCGCTTATTGGTTATACGGCAATGGCAGGTGCAATTGGTGCGGGTGGCCTTGGAAGTTACGCATATTATGCTGGATTCCAGCGTAGAGCCTTTGATATTGTATTTATTTGTTCAGTAATAATCGTATTCATCGTCTTCATTTTCCAATTTATTGGAGACTTTACTTCAAAAAAATTAGACAAAAGATAAAGGAGATTTTTATAAAATGAAAAGACTACTTACATTATTTTCCGTTCTACTTATTTTAGTATTAGCAGCTTGCGGAGGCGGAAATACAGACAATACGAATGAAGAAACAAGTGACGATACAGAAACAGAACAAGAAGAAGTAACAATTAAAGTTGGAGCATCAAGTGTTCCACATGCGGAAATTTTAGAAGAAGCTGCTCCAATTTTGGCTGAAAAAGGGATTACACTTGAAATAGAACCTTATGAAGATTATGTTTTACCGAACGATGATTTAGCAAGCGGTGAATTAGATGCTAACTACTTCCAGCATATACCTTATTTAGAGCAAACAGTTGCTGATACAGGTTATGAATTAACTCATATTGGCAACATCCACATTGAACCAATTGGAATTTATTCAAAATCAATTACAGATATGGAAGACATTCCTGAAGGGACAGAAGTTATTTTGAGTAATTCGGTTTCTGATCATGGTCGTATTTTAGGTTTATTTCAAAAAGCTGGTTTAATCGAGTTAGCAGATGGGGTTGAGGCAGCTAATGCAACGATTGATGATATTGTTGAAAATCCAAAAAAACTGACATTCACACCAGATTATGAGCCTGCATTTTTACCTGAAATATATGAAACTGAAGAAGATGCACTTGTCGTAATTAACACAAACTATGCAATTGGTGCTGGGCTCGATCCGCAGAATGACTCCATATTTATAGAAGAAGATGATTCTCCTTACGTTAACGTAATTGCTGTTAAAACGGAGGATGAAAATAATGAAGCGTTAAATACATTAGTTGAAGTACTTCACTCCGAAGAAATTCAAAACTTTATACTTGAAAATTATGACGGTGCGGTTGTACCTGTAAACTAAGATGATAAAGATGCTGATTCCTTTTAAATAGGATCAGCATTTTTGTTAACCAAAATTATTTTACAAATTATCACTTTTGGTTTATTGTTAAATTAGAACAATTATTAATAGGGAGGCTTTAAATGAGAATTTATTTGGAAATAACAAACAAATCTTTTATAAAGGTATTTATTAAAAAACTATATAAATAGACACCTAATTATCCATTATATTTGATAAATTGCATTCAATCAGATAAGATTGTACTGAGAATAAATTGATAATTGGTTAGTAACCAAATAAAATACACTACAGTATGTGGAGGTATCAATATGGCAGAGTTTACATTAGAAATAAAGGATCTTCATGTTTCTATTGAAGGTAATGAAATATTAAAGGGGATTACCCTTACAATAAAAAGTGGTGAATTTCATGCAATAATGGGACCGAATGGAACAGGGAAGTCCACGCTTGCAGCAGCAATTATGGGCCACCCGAAATTTGAAGTTACGAAAGGGTCCATTACTTTAAATGGGGAAGACGTATTAGAAATGGAAGTGGATGAAAGAGCACGTGCAGGGCTTTTCTTGGGCATGCAATACCCAAGCGAGATTAGCGGAGTTACAACATCTGACTTTTTACGTTCTTCTATTAACGCACGTCGTGAAGAAGGCAATGAAATTTCTTTAATGAAATTTATTAAAGAAATGGATCAAGCATTAGACGATTTAGAAATTGACCAAAACTTGGCTCAACGATATTTAAATGAAGGTTTCTCAGGTGGAGAGAAAAAGCGAAACGAGATTCTGCAATTAATGATGTTAAAACCAGGAATTGCCATTCTTGATGAGATTGACTCAGGACTCGATATCGATGCATTAAAGATCGTTTCAGATGCAGTGAATAAAGTACGTGAAGAAACTGGCTTAGGTTGCTTAATTATTACCCACTACCAACGCTTATTAAACTATATTAAACCTGACTTCGTTCATGTCGTTATGCAAGGTCGTATTGTAAAATCAGGTGGTGCTGAACTTGCAGAACGTTTAGAACAAGAAGGATACGAATGGGTTAAAGAAGAACTCGGCATTGAAGATGAAACGGTCGGTCAAAAAGCTTAAGGTAGGAGGGAGATAGTTCGATGACCACACTTACTACGTTACCATTTGATAATAAATATGTTGAACAATTTTCAAAAGAAAATGATGAACCAAAATGGATGACAACTCTACGTTTGGAAGGGTTAGATTTAGCTCAAACACTCGACCTTCCTAAACCAGATAAAACAAATATTACAAGATGGAATTTCACGCAATTTAAACACGGAGCAGAAGGAGAAAAAATTTCCGATTTAAAAAATGTTCCAGAACAATTAAAAGATTTTATTGATGAAAAAAATACACCAAAAAATATCGTTATTTTACGTAACCAGTCAGTTGCCTATGCAGCATTAGACGAAGAATTAAAAGATAAAGGTGTAATTTTTACAGATATTTTTACAGCGCTTAAAGAACATGAAGAACTTGTACAAAAGTATTACATGAAAGATGCAGTAGCAGTTGATGAACATAAGTTAACAGCTTTACATGCAGCTTTAATGAATGGTGGGATATTTGTATATGTTCCGAAAAACATTGAAATAAAAGAGCCAATACAAACAATATTTTGGCAGGAAGATCGTGAAGCCGCTCTATTTAATCATGTCATTGTAGTGGTTGAAGAAAATAGTGAAGTAACTTATGTAGAAAATTACATTTCTGATAATGAGTCAGAAGAAACAGTATCAAACATAATCACAGAAGTATTTGCCTATGATAATGCAAAAGTTTCTTTTGGCGCAGTAGATCATTTTGCTGCAGGTACTACTTCATATATTAACCGACGTGGCGTGGCATATCGAGATGCAACAATTGATTGGGCACTTGGCCAGATGAACGAAGGGTATACAGTATCTGAAAATGTTACTAATTTAATTGGTAATAGTTCGTCGGTAAATGCTCGAACAGTAACAGTTGGTCGCGGGAAACAAACACAAAACTTTACAGCAAAAACAGTGCATATTGGTTTAGATACAGATGGACAAATTTCACAACGCGGAGTGCTTAGCGGTCGTACAACGGCTATCTTTAACGCAATTGGTGAAATTGACAATGGAGCTACTCGTGCGAATGCAGAGCAAGAATCACGTGTACTCATGTTAAGCGGAGATGCACGAGGAGATGCTAACCCTATTCTTTTAATTGATGAAGATGATGTAACAGCAGGACACGCAGCATCTGTTGGCCGTGTTGATGATATGCAACTTTACTATTTGCAAAGTCGTGGAATTACAAAAAAAGATGCAGAAAGACTAATTATTCACGGGTTTTTGGCACCAGTTGTTAATGAATTGCCGATTGAAACAATTAAAAATCAATTAACACAATTAATTGAAGGGAAATTAAGCTAATGGATGTACGAAAAGTTCGTGAACAATTCCCCATTTTGGATCAAGAAGTAAATGGCCACCCTTTAGTGTATCTCGATTCTTCGGCAACTGCTCAAAAACCAATTAAAGTAATTGAAGCAGTCAATAATTATTATCGGCAAACGAATTCAAACGTTCACCGGGGTGTTCATACTCTCGGTTCTCAAGCGACTGATTTATATGAAGGAGCAAGAGATAAAGTAAGACGTTTTATTAACGCAAGAAGTACTGCGGAAATTATCTTTAATCGCGGAACGACAACTGGTATAAACGTTGTTGCACAAAGTTACGGATTGCAAAATGTAACGGCTGAAGATGAAATTGTTATTACTCCAATGGAACACCATAGTAATATAATACCTTGGCAACAAGTGGCTAAAAAAACCGGTGCTACATTAAAATATATTCCATTACAAGAAGATGGCACTATTTCTCTTGAAGATGTAAAGGAAACAGTGACAAATAAAACAAAGATTGTTGCTATTGCACATGTTTCAAATGTTTTAGGAACAATTAATCCAATTAAAGAGATTGCGAAAATTGCGCATGAAAATGGTGCAGTGATCGTTGTAGATGGAGCGCAGAGTGCACCACATCTTAAAATTGATGTTCAAGACTTGGATTGTGATTTTTACGCTTTTTCCGGACACAAAATGGGTGCTCCTACGGGAATAGGTGTATTATATGGTAAGGAAGAACTTTTAGAGAAAATGGAGCCGGTCGAATTCGGCGGAGAAATGATTGATTTTGTTGAAAAATATGATTCTACCTGGAAAGAGCTACCATGGAAATTTGAAGGTGGGACACCAATCATTGCTGGAGCAATTGGTCTTGGCGCAGCAATCGACTTTCTTTCGGACATTGGAATGGAGAATATTTTGCAGCATGAAGAAAAATTAGCAAAATATGCACTTGAACGGTTAAGTGAAATAGATGGTCTTACCATTTATGGACCTACAAAACGCGCAGCCTTAGTCACGTTTAATCTAGATGATGTTCATCCACATGATGTCTCAACTGTTTTGGACACAGAAGGTATTGCCATTCGTGCAGGCCACCATTGTGCGCAAGTTTTAATGAAACACTTAAATGTCTCAGCAACTGCAAGGGCAAGTATGTATTTGTATAATACAGAAGAAGATATTGATCGTTTAGCCGAAGGTCTGGTGAAAACAAAGGAGTATTTTGGGAATGTCGCATTTTAATTTAGACACATTATACCGACAAGTCATCATGGATCACTATAAACATCCACGAAATCGTGGAACTTTTGAAGATGAATCACTAACAGTTGAAATGAATAACCCAACATGTGGAGATCGCATATTTTTACAATTTAAACTAGATAGTGATGTTGTGGAAGATGTGAGATTTACAGGTGAAGGTTGTTCGATCAGTTTAGCTTCAGCCTCAATGATGACCCAAGCAATAAAAGGCAAGAAAATAGATGAAGCATTAAAAATGTCAAATTTATTTTCAAAAATGATGTTAGGCGAAGAAGTTGACATAGAAGCATTTGGTTTAGAAGATATCGAAGCATTGCAAGGAGTATCCAATTTTCCAGCACGAATTAAATGTGCAACACTTGCTTGGAAAGCGATGGAGAAGGTAAGCAAATAAACTACCCGAGTTGCTTGAAATTTGCTACAAATAAAGTAGGAACTGTTGTTATACGTGAGTTGGGACAAGCGAAAGCACAGTCCAAAGATGAGATACCTTTAACCAGTGGGCAATAAGAAAGTTGTATTCTTTCTCACAGCTTTCGAAAAAAACTTAAGGAGGTTTTTTAAAATGGCGAAAGAAATGCCAAATATTGGCGAATATAAATATGGGTTCCGTGACCGAGATGTATCTGTCTTTCGTACGGAAAGAGGGCTTACAAAAAAAGTAGTTGAAGAAATATCGCGTATGAAAAATGAGCCTGAGTGGATGCTAGAAGAACGCCTTAAAGCGTTGGATATTTTTTATAAAAAACCGATGCCTCAGTGGGGTGGAGACTTATCAGAACTCGATTTCGATGAGATTATTTACTATGTTAAACCTTCTGAGCGACAAGGTAGATCTTGGGATGAAGTACCTGAAGAAATCAAACAAACTTTTGATCGTTTAGGTATTCCTGAAGCTGAACAAAAATACCTTGCTGGTGTTTCCGCTCAGTATGAATCAGAAGTAGTATATCAAAGTTTAGAAAAAGATTTAGAAGAATTAGGAATTATTTTCTCTGATACCGATTCTGCACTTCAAGAGCATGAAGAAATATTTAAAGAGTATTTTGGAAAAGTAGTTCCAGCGTCAGATAATAAATTCGCTGCCCTAAATACGGCGGTATGGTCTGGTGGGTCATTTATCTACGTGCCAAAAGGTGTGGAAGCAAAAGCACCGCTACAAGCATATTTCCGAATTAACTCCGAGAATATGGGGCAATTTGAAAGAACGCTCATTATCGTAGATGAAGGTGCATCTGTTCACTATGTAGAAGGATGTACTGCACCAGTATATACGACAAACTCCCTTCATAGTGCAGTTGTGGAAATTTTTGTAAAAAAAGACGCTACATGCCGTTATACGACCATTCAAAACTGGGCAAATAACGTTTACAATTTAGTAACAAAACGAGCTACATGTGAAGCGAATGCAACAATGGAATGGATCGATGGTAATATGGGATCTAAATTAACGATGAAGTATCCGTCAGTCCTATTACGTGGAGAAGGTGCACGAGGTACAACTATTTCGATTGCCTTAGCTGGAAAAGGTCAACACCAAGATGCAGGAGCTAAAATGTATCATTTAGCACCAAACACATCATCTTCTATCGTTTCAAAATCAATTTCGAAACATGGAGGAAAAGTATCGTATCGCGGTATTGTTCACTTCGGTCGTAAAGCAGATGGAGCACGTGCCAATATTGAATGTGACACGCTCATTATGGATAACGAATCAACTTCAGATACCATTCCATATAATGAAATTTACAATGATAATATTTCACTTGAACACGAGGCAAAAGTTTCAAAAGTATCAGAAGAACAACTTTTCTATCTCATGAGTAGAGGTTTAGAAGAGCAAGAAGCAACAGATATGATCGTTATGGGCTTCATCGAGCCATTCACAAGAGAACTTCCAATGGAATATGCAGTTGAAATGAACCGTTTAATTTCGATGGAAATGGAAGGTAGTATCGGATAATACCCTAAACCCTTGTCACAATTGCGTTTGTGGCGAGGGTTATTTTCTGTTTTCCTCTTTCGTGCCACATTGAGTTTAAATGATTGCTTATTTTGTCCAATTCCGATGACTCATATTGTGGCGTAATATCTAAATATGTGTCAGATGTAGTTTGTATGGATCCATGTCCTAAACGTTTTGAAATATACAATAAATCTGCACCAGCTTCTAAAGATAATACAGCATGACTATGTCTAAACCCATGTGTTCCTTTATATTCAACTCCCGCATCAAAACAATGATTTTTTATCATGTCGCGTAGTAGATGGTGTCATGTAGTTACCATTGTAAGTTTGAAAAATAATCATGTCCTTATTACGAATAAATTTTTCATGTTTCAATATCATCTTATTTTGCAGTCTTCTGAAATCTGATAATAATTCCACTATGTTCTTGTCTAATTCAATATTTCGATATGAGGGATTGTTTTTTAGGGTTGAAATAGTTAACCTGTTGTTATCATCTCTTGATGTCTGTTTATTAACATCCAACCTATTCTGTTGAACGTCACTCCATTTTAAAGCTAATGCTTCACTAATTCGTAACCCTGTTCTAGACAAAAAATACACCAAAACATAATAAACATTATACTCTGAAAATCGTTGCGGCTTATACTCACTTAAATAATCGAGCAAAATATTTAAATCATCAAAATTGTAGTATTTAATATCTTTTTTGACATTCACCGTTTTATGTCTCGGTAAAGTAATTTTTTCTGCTGGATTTTTATTTAAGATTTCCAAATTATAAACAGCATAATTGAAAATTTCTTTTAATGTAATTAGATATTTTTTAAAAATGCACTCATATTAATTATGGGTGCATTTTTCATTGAAAATATTTACCAACTCTATCATAATTGTACCTATACATAATTATGGAGGTTGGTAGTGTGAGAAAATATTTGTTTGTTATTTATAGTTCGTTATTAATCTTGTCTGCTTGTGGATTTTCAAATGAATCGGAAGAGACAAATGCAGGTGAAACGGAAGAAGAGGTTAATAACGAAAACGCAGAAAATAATGAGGATTCCAATGAAATCAATCGTGACAATGTGAATAGTGGTGTGATGAAACTTGGTGATACAGGGCTTGTAGACGATGAACTTGGACAGTATGAAATTACGCCAACAAGTGTTGAAATATTTACGGAAAGAGATGGAATTATACCTAATAATGATGATGAAGTGTTTGTATTAATTGACTATACAGTCGAATTTTTAAGTGATGAGGCATTTGAGGAAGAAGATATCCTAGGTATCCGTTTATTATTGAAAAATACACAAGGGAATGAAGTTACTGAAATCTCCTATTATGATTATGAATTTGTTGATAGAATAACAGGAACAATTGAACCGGGAGAATCGTATGATAGCCAAATGTTGTTCGAAATTCCAGAATCAGAGTCATCTGAATATACTTTACATTTTGGGTCCTACTCAGCCGACGTTGAAGATGCAGAATGGTTTTTTACAGAAGATGAAGCGAAGTAGGGGAATTGTGGTATAACAATTTGATAAATATTACCAACTATCCGATAATGTAAATAACATATTAGGCGGTTGGTAGAAATGCCTGAAAAAAGTAAAGAGAAAAAACCAATTTTTTAAAAATGGTGGTTTTGGGTTATAGCCATTTTGATTATTGGTAGTTGGATTGTAGGTGGCGAAGGCTCTACTTCAGAAGATAAAGAAAAAGTAGAAACTGTCGACAAGCAAGTAGAAGCTGAAAAAAAGGAAAAAGACGATAAAAAAGAAGAAAAAACCAAAAAAGAGGAAAAGAAAAAAGCCGAAGAAGAAAGAAAGAGTAATAGAACTGTTGATGAGGCAATAGAAGAAGATAACGATAATGTGGATAAGGCAACATTGAAAGATGGAACACTTACTCTTGTGGGTGAAGGTAAAACAACATTCAGTGAAAACACATTGTTTATGTCAGTATACGATATGTTCGAAGCAATGCATGAAGGTTTCAAAGATGAAAATGTTAAAGAAGTTTACATAGAATTAACAACAACAATGGTAGATCAAAAGGGAAATGAATCTGTAGAACCAGTAATAAAATATAACTATAGCAGAGAATCATTTGAAGAATTAAACTATGATAACTTTTCCGATATGGCTTATAGTGAAGAATGGCGTATATTGACAGAGGCGGATTATTATTATATTCATCCTGGTATCTATAAGAATTTAAAAGATAAATATACAGATCACGTAAATGTAGAGGGTTTTAAATAAAATTATAAGACATCCAGTTGGGTGTCTTTTTATTATGAATTATGGGGAGGTAGGTGCAATGTGAAATGGCGAAGTGAATCTGACTAATGTTATAGCGCCTGCTTTCTACGAGTTACATCATGAAGTTAAGCAAAATATGAATCATGAGTATTGGCTAAAAGGTGGACGTGGATCCACTAAATCTACGTTTGCAAGTGTGGAGATACTAATCGGTATGTTGAGTGACGCTGATGCGAATGCAGTCGTTTTCAGGCGTTATCAAAACGTATTAAGGGAAACGGTCTTTGGTCAATTTGAATGGAGTGCCAACAAGTTAGGAATAGCGCACACATTAAAATTTCAAGTGTCACCTATGCAGATTATTTTCCCGACCGGACAAAAAATAGTATTTAAAGCTGCAGACAATCCTAGAAAATTAAAATCCGTTAACTTAGGCCGGGGGTATAATTAAATATGCTTGGTTTGAAAGGGTTATTGGAAATGAAAAATACAAAGGAACGCATTATGTATTCTTGGAGGAATACGATGAGTAAAAAAGACGATTTATTCTCTCATCCCCGTTGGCATGATCCGCCTAAAGGTGAAACGATTGGTAAAGTTGAATTTACTGAAGAGGAGAAAAGAGAGAACAAACGAAAAATTGATAAGGTGATGGAAAAGGTTAAACGTCAACAAGATGACGGCTAAGCAAAATTAGTTAGGTGCTATTTTATGCGGTTTTAAGGAGGTGTAATAATGGCTAAATATCGTAAGAAACCAGTTATTATCGAAGCTGTTAAGCTCACTTGGGAAAACTGGGGCAAAGTATGCGAGTTTATTACCCTGCCCTGGGGTGAAGATGGGGTACATGGGTGTTATTCTGATGAAGGTGTTGAATAGTGACAGCGGTGAAAGAATAGGTCTAGTTATCCCTACACTTGAAGGTGATATGCTTGCAGTTGAAAATGACTACATTATTAAAGGTGTGAATGGTGAGTTTTATCCATGCAAGCCTGATATATTTGAAAAAACATATGAATTAGTTGAGTAACATGCACCGAGCAGACAAGCATTAGGTGCTTTTCTTATGCCCAAAACTGCTCATGGCGTCAAAAGGTGCAAGGCTGGCATTAGTTGATACGGTTGCAATGCCTAATTACTTTAAGCCATTATAGGTTTATTTTTTATGCCCAAAACATGCCTAAGGCTTTAAACTGTGCAAGGATTATACAGACAACAAAGTCTATAAAAAAGGAGATTCCAAAATGACTAATGATGAAAATAAAAAGATAGCAGAAGAAACACCTTATACAGTAGCAGACATTGCTTCAAGTTTTATGAGCAGAGCTGAAAGAGGTTTACCGCTTAATTTACAATTCTTTGCTGAACAAGATGATGATCCTGGTGACAATCCAGCCGATGATCCACAAGATGATGATCCGAAAGATGACGATCTATCAAACGATGATCCGAAAGATGATGACAAGCCAAAGTTTACACAAAAACAGTTAGACAAGATTGTCCAAGACCGTGTTAATCGTCTCGAAAAAGATAAGCAGGATGCCATTGATGAAGCTAAAAAGCTTGCTAAGATGAATGCTGACGAAAAACGTCAATATGAGTTAGAAAAGCTTCAACGTGAAAATGAAGAGTTGAAAGCAGCTCAAAATCGTTTTGAACTCGGCAAAGAAGCAACAAAAATGTTATCCGCTTCAGGCATTACGGCAACAGATGAAATACTTGATTTTGTTGTACGTGAAGATGCAGAAAAGACCAATGAGGCTGTTAAAGCTTTTAGTGCCCTCGTGGATAAGATTTCAGATGAACGTATGAAAGAAAAGCTAAAAGGAAAACCACCAAAGACTCAAACCCAACAGAATGGCTTTAAGAATCCGTTTAGCAAGGAGCACCGTAATCTTACAGAACAGGCTAGAATCTTCTGTCTTTTTTTAGCTATCTATATACAGACCAACTTTCATTAATTCGGCAAAAGAATAATCAAATGCGTCCACCATTAAAAAATGTGTATGTAAAGAATAACAGACATTTCAAGTCCAACCTATGTCAAAATCAGATAATCCAGTCTTATGAATCATTTCTTAGATATACTTTTTTATAAGAATTGATTTGATTCATTTTCCATACCCGTAATGATTTATTTTCCATCCCTTTTATAGGAACGTTCGCTTCTATTATACAATGAAAAATAAAAATAATTAAAAAACTAGGCATTCACCAAGCCTTTGGGCGAATGTCTTAGTTGCGCTCTCGATTCTAAGCTTCACGATCGTGATATCGAATTGCTATTATATCCTTTCTTTTCACTCCCATAAATCCTAATTTGTTTAACAATTCAACAACATAGTGATAGAAAGATCTCGACTGTTTGCCGGCCATTAATTATTTAATGATGAATCATAAAATACTAAAACTAAATTTTATCGACTTCAGATTTTAAGTTAGATAATTCATTTTTCAGATCATCAATTTGCTGCTGCATCAATTGAAGTTGTTTATTTTGTTCTTCTTGCTGTTGTTGCTGCTGAGCATCGGAGGCTATTAGTTCTTCTAACGATATTACTTCTGAAATAGTTGAGATGGCATCACCTATTGTGCTTATAGCAGATCCAACTACTGCGAGTTTAGCGGCTATATTTAAGGTCTCCGTACTATTTTGGTCATTTTTTATGTCGTTTTGATACATAATCTTCGCTCCTAGTGAGTTGCCAATGTTTATTTGTACTGACTGTTACAGTTATTTTATGCATGATGTCGCTTCTAGGTGAAAGAATTAAATAAATAGACAATGTAAGCAAATGAACATTTTAAATAACAATAATGTGTTTTGTTTAAAAAGTAAGTTGGGATATATAGCAGTTTTACAGTAATTTATTTACGCGATGGAATTCGAAAAACTAAAGATAAATTCAGCATCCCACTTCGGGTTGTCCTTTCTCAGACAATTATTTTGAATCTTTGACTTTCGATATGCTTTCCTAGTAAACGTTTCTAATGGGTGTTACTATAATACATACGAATAATTTAAAGGGTTAGTGATTAACTTGGTCATAATAATATCATTATTAATTGGGTTTATATCAGCTTTTGTTGGAAGCTTGGTAGGTCTAGGTGGGGGAATAATTTTTGTACCTGCCATGTTATTTTTATATGATAATTTTGCAAGCTTTTCTTGGGCCAATCCACAAGCAATTGTAGGAATCTCGCTTGTTACAATGGTGTTTACAGGCTTGTCGTCTACTTTAGCTTATTATAAGCTTAAAAGAGTAGATATCAAAACAGGGGTAATTTTCTTAATAGGTAGTATTCCAGGTAGTGTTATTGGATCATGGATTAACACCTTACTAGATACAGATGACTTTTCTTTGTATTTCGGAATTTTAATGCTGATTGTTTTTGCAATGATGTTAGTAGATCGTCAAAAATTGATGAAAAATAAACAATTGGAAATTAATAAGTATACTAGAACGGTTGAAATTGATGGAGACACGTATCAGTATAATGTTACGTATGTGCCAGCATTTATATTGTCGTTTGCTGTCGGTGGATTATCGGGTTTATTTGGTATAGGTGGAGGAACAATTAGTGTTCCGGCAATGATTCTTTTCTTTGGGATACCTATTCAAGTCGCAATCGCAACGTCGATGTTTATGATTTTTTTCATCAGTCTTATCAGTGCGACGACACATATTGTTTTAGGACATATCGTTTGGGCATATGTATTATTTTTTGTAATAGGTTCTTATATCGGAGGAACAGTAGGTGCCAAAACGAGCAAATTGTTTAAAGGAAAGACGCTCGAATGGATTTTACGGATTGTAATTGTTATTGTTGCGTTACGATTAATATGGGAGAGCTTATAATGGGGAGTATTCATTTATGAAAGAAAACATTCATTTTTATTATACAAATGATTTACATAGTTATTTCGATCATTGGCCTCGGGTAGTTACTTTCTTAAAGAATAAACGAAAAGAGAGTAAAGAACGGGGAGAGTCTTCATGGACGATAGATATTGGTGACCATATGGATCGTGTTCATCCAATAACGGAAGCATCGATGGGAAAAGCAAATGTTGAGTTATTAAATAATGCTCGATATGATTTTGTTACAATAGGAAATAATGAAGGAATAACACTTGCTCATGAAGACCTTTATCATCTTTATGATCAAGCTCAATTTCACGTCATCTGTTCTAATTTAGAATGTACATTGTCGGAGAATCCTTCATGGCTATTGCCAGCTCATACAGTTACTTCAAAAGGTGGAGTTAGAATAGGACTTCTAGGCCTTACCGCAAGATTTAACCCTTATTACCATCTACTAGGATGGAATGTAAATTCAGCTCATGAAGTTATTTATAGAGAGTTAACAAAATTACAACATAAGACAGATGTTATTGTACTTTTATCTCATTTAGGAATAGATGAAGATAAGGAAATAGCCAAAAGATTTCCGTCTATTGATTTGATTATTGGAGGACATACTCATCATTTACTGCGAACAGGAGAAATAGTCGACCAGACATTACTTACTGCTGCCGGCAAACATTGTTCATATGTGGGTGAAGTAAGAATTACTTGGGACCATGAAGAGAAGAAAATTACAAATAAAGAAGCATATGCAACAAATATTACGCATCTAACACCAGATGTTCATACGGAAAATCAATTAGCAATACTTGCAAATAATGCTGACCAAATTTTAGGAAAAAAAATCATTCATATTGATAAACCGATCAACGTGGACTGGTTTAGAGAAACGGCCATTATGAAGCAGCTTACAGAGAAACTACTAGATTGGACCGATGCTGATTTTGCAATGTTAAATGCAGGTCTTTTAATTGATCACTTTCAACCAGGTGATATTACATATAAAGACGTTCATCGTATTTGCCCACATCCAATCAATCCTTGTGTAGTCACATTATCTGGAGATGAAATCCAGGAAGTGGTCCGGGTTTCTTTAACTGAAGAGCTAATTAATTTAGAGTTAAAAGGATTTGGGTTTAGAGGTGTTGTCATCGGTAGAATGGTATTTGCAAATTTGGATGTCGTAACTGCTTTTCATAATAATGGACAAGAATATGTGAAAGCAGTTCTTTTTAACGGATTACCATTAGAATCTAAACGTTTATATAAGTTAGTTACTGCAGATACATTTACATTTGGACGGTTACTACCTGAAATTGCACGAGCGAAGGAGAAAAAATTATACTTACCAGAATTTATACGTGAAATTTTGGTAAAAACATTAATGGAGTATCGCCATATAAGAGGTTAATTTGTGTCAAAAATCACTTTCAAGCATACAGTATAGTGTTAATGCTTGGAGGGAGATAATGTGATTACGATTAATCCAATCGACATTGATGGTGTTATTTTTACTGCTATTCGGGTTGAATTACCAAAAACAAATTTGCTAATTGTAAGTAATGAAGTTGGTTACATTATGTGTGCAGCTTTGGATGTAAATATACTGAATGAAAAATTAAAAGATAGAAAAGTAATTGCTGGCAGGGCAGTTGGTGTAAGAACGATTGAACAATTACTAGAAGCCCCTTTAGAAAGTATAACGGACGCTTCGAAGGAATACGGTTGGGAAGAAGGGATGACAGGGAAAGAGGCGTTGTTAAAAATAGCATAATAATAAAATTATGTTGTTGGAAACGAATATATCATGTATTTATTTACAGTTAAGAAATGTAGAATTTACTTACTATTATTTGGTTAAAAATCTGATGTCCTGAAAAAAAGCATGATTTTCTGTCATTGTAATTCCTTTTCTAAAGGCTTCGTTTTCTAAAATTCATACAACTAGTCTAACCTTTCTAAAACATTCATACATTGTTTTAGGGGGGTTTTTATTTTGCGATTTCGTAGAAAATATTCATATAGAAGGTCTCCACCTCCAGTACGTCATTTACTATTGATGACTACAATTATTTTTATAAGTGTACTATTCTTAAGTTTTTGGCTTATCGATCGGGGGATTAGGCCTACATTGATGAATATTGCTAATGATAAAACAATTGAATTTGCGACAAGAACAATTAATTCCGCGGTTAAATCTACAGAAAATATTAGCTTTGATGATCTCGTTATAACGGAAATGGACAACAATGGAAATGTAGCTACATTAGGATGGAATTCTGAAGCCGTCAATTTAGCATTAAGGACAGCTACAGAACGTGCGGAATACTTTCTATATGGAATGAATAAAGGAGATCAACTTGAAATCGATGGCCCTGACTTACCCCCTTTAGAATTTGGAGATTCTGTTGGGGACTTGCCGGAAAAAGATCCAACAGTTATTGAAATTCCACTTGGTCAGGCGACAGGGAATTCAATACTTGCAAACTTAGGGCCGAAAATACCTGTACATTTTGAAATCGTTGGAAGCATTCAATCCGATGTGGTTCATGAAGTAAAGGAATTTGGAGTTAATGCAGCTTTAATTGAAATTTATATGCCAATTGAAGTTCATATTAGAGTTGTTGTACCGTTTTCTACAGAGACTGCCGATGTAAGTACAAAAGTTTTTATAGATTCGCGCGTTATCATGGGAGACGTTCCTGAGTTTTACAATGCTGGTTCTGGGGATGGACCATCTATTTCAGTTCCTCGTGAATCTAATTCAAATTGATATGTGTGTAATTGATTGAAAATAAAATTAATTTTGACATAATTGTGAACTATTGCTATAATGTAGACAATTAAAGATGGGTATTAATGGGAAATAAGATGCTGTGTTTGCTTTCGTATGCAATGACAATCTATTTTCCATTAAACTTCCTATCTAATTAAAAAGGGGGAAACACGTATGGAAGAGCGTTCTCAGTGGGGGACACGGGCGGGATTTGTATTAGCTGCGGTCGGTTCTGCGATCGGTTTGGGTAACATCTGGCGTTTTCCAGCTGTTGCCTACGAAAATGGAGGAGGAGCATTTTTAATTCCTTATCTTTTCGCTTTATTAACTGCGGGAATACCAATTTTAGTCATGGAATTCACAATGGGTCATAAATACCGCGGTTCCGCACCATTAACCTATCGTCGGATGAATAAAAAGGCGGAAGGAATTGGTTGGTGGGCAGTATTAGTTGCCTTCGTAATTTCCACTTACTATTCTGTAATTATTGCCTGGGCAATATCGTATTCATTTTTTTCCTTTAATTTAGCTTGGGGTGAAGATACAGAAGGTTTTTTATTTGGAGATTATTTGAAACTAGTTGAAGTACCAGGACAATTCGGTAGTTTAGTACCAAGTGTCTTAATTCCTTTAATCATCGTTTGGGTACTCGTTTTAGGCTTGCTTATCCGTGGAGTAAAACGTGGTATTGAAATTGCTAATAGAATTATGATTCCATTATTAGTTATTGTTTTTACAATAATTGTTATTAGAGCGATTACATTACCAGGAGCGATAACAGGTTTAAATGCGTTTTTCCAACCAGATTTTACTCAAATATTTAGTGCTGAAGTATGGGTTGCAGCATATGGGCAAATATTTTTCAGTTTATCAATTGCATTTGCTATTATGATTACTTATTCAAGTTATTTACCTAAAAAATCCGATATTACTAATAACGCATTTATTACAGGGTTTAGTAACTCTGCCTTTGAGCTTCTAGCTGGTATCGGAGTTTTCGCAATATTGGGATTTATGGCGACTTCTCAAGGGGTAGGAATAGATGAAGTAGTTGATGGCGGGGTAGGGTTGGCATTTGTCGTGTTCCCTGCAATTATTAATGAGTTCCCAGCGTTTAATGAGTTTTTTGGGTTATTATTTTTCTTATCGCTCGTGCTGGCAGGGCTCACTTCGTTAATTTCCATTATTGAAACATATGTTGCAGGGGTTTCTGAGAAGTTTAATGTTTCCAGGACGAAATCTGTCCTATTTGGTGGAGGGTTAGCAGCAGTTCTTTCTCTTATTTTCGCTACCCAAGGTGGACTCTTTTTCTTAGATGCAGCTGATTATTTTATTAACCAGTTTGGTGTGGCGGCATTAGGATTAGTGGAAGTGATCTTAATTGCTTGGATTTTACGTAAACTTGGGACGTTTAAAAACCATGCAAATGAAATATCTGATATTCGAATTGGATCATGGTGGACGATAAGTTTGTTAGTCATTACGCCAGTTGTATTGGGTTATATGATGTTTGAATTGTTAAGATTAAATATTACCAAAGGTTTTGACACTGATACAGGAAACTATGAAGGGTATTCTGATATGTTTATTATGTGGGGCGGTTGGTCACTTGCAATTGGAGCCCTCGTAAACGGTATCTTATTGTCACTAATTAAATGGAAGTCGAATTCCGCTACTCAAGAAGAAACGGAAGATATAAGTAATGTTAAATAGTAGGAAAATTCTAATATAACCTTTAGGGAAGGTGAATATAATGAGCGCTAGTGCACTTATTATGATGGTGATCGGTATTGTTATTATTTGGGGGGGCCTTGTTGCAAGTATTGTAAACGCCGTGAACAAGGCAAAAGGTAGATAAATACAAAAGCTTTGACACATAATGTTTCAATGATTTCTTACACTGTGAAGTCATCGACACTAACGTCCTGTTCGAGACTCTGGCAGTCGTTTGCTAAAAGCAGTTTCGAAGCGAGTTATAAAAAGGAAATCCGAACTTATGCAAATTTTAATTAGAAATTTGCATTATCGTTCGGATTTCTCTATGATTAAAATACTTTATCTCAATTAATCATTTATTTCTTTTCTCTCGTGCTATTCTCTCCCATCTTTTTAAATAAGGATACGGATCAAATGACCACTCATTTCTACCATTGTCTTGATACATACCATAATGTAAGTGGGGGGGAAACTTTCCAGCTGTTCCAGGCGGTCCATATCCGGTGGAACCAACACTTCCCAAAACGTCTCCAGGTTTAACGATATCACCAACTTTTATTTCATCATTATAACCATTTAGATGCGCATAATAATGATAGATATTAAAGATGTCTCGTATACCGATTCGCCACCCTCCATACAAATTCCATCCCTTTAATTCTACAACCCCATAAGTTGTTGATTTAACAGGCGTTCCATAGCTTGCAAAAATATCAGTACCTTCGTGGATTCGTCTTCCACCAAACCCTCTGCCATCTCCCCACGTACTTCGATAGCTATAATTATGGTCGATAGAAACAGGGAAATCTCGATCTGTTAATTCAATTGACTGGAAATGCTTAAATACTGTTGCGTTATTTGTGATTGTTTTAACGGATAAATCACGCTGATAATGATCCCATAAACTGATTTTAATATCATCATCTGATAATCCATTTTTCGTAAGCATGATAGCAGTAGTTAATAAAATATCTTCTGGATTATTAGGATTTGCCTTGCCATCCCCATTTCCATCTTTACCTATTCCATTAAATATTTCGATAATTTGTACATCATTTATTTTTTTACTATTACCTAGTCCATACCAAAGCTCTTCAGGGAAACTAATTGAGACTAGTGGATCTTCCTTTTCTTTTTCCTTATCAATATTTCGTTCATATTGATCCATCGCAGCTAAATAGTACCAAGGAACAAGGGATACTGCTTCGGTTTTTTTATAAAGTGCATACCGTTGTGGATACTTGTTCTTTTTTTCTTCTGCTATTGTATGAAAGTTTGTAAATGATAGGAGTAGGATAAGTATAATACAAATTCTAAATAAATACCGAATTGTCTGTTGCAACATATTAACTCCTTTACAAATTTTTTAATAAAAAACTTATTCTTTATTGTGGAGTTTATTCGACTTTTCATACATGTAAAAAAGTCAAAAAATATGTTAAACTAGACGTACTAACTATGAGGGGATTCGAAATGATTGAATTAAATGGTAAAAAATATGAACTGATCCGAAACATTAAGAATGGTTTTCAAGAAGAAGCACTTAATGAGCGGTATTCCGATATATTAAAAAAGTATGACTATATTGTTGGAGACTGGGGCTATAATCAGTTAAGATTAAAAGGATTTTATCATTCTGAACATGTCAAAGCATCTTATGATACAAAAATCGACATGTTAGAAGATTATTTATATGAATATTGTAATTTTGGCTGTGCATATTTTGTACTTAAAAAAGTTGATTAAAAAAGGCTGTCCATTAAACTGATGATTTTTTCAAAATTGGACAGCCTTATATATATTTATTCATCATGTAAAGGATGAGCCCCAGGAGTTTGACGTGGTAAGTCGTCATGCCGCTCTTTGTCTGGATAAGTAAAGGCACTTGTCCGTTGTTGTCCCTGTTCCCATTCTGTTGACTTACTTTCTACTTTTTCCTGTTTGTTAATCGGTGAACCAAAAGCCCCTTCTGGAAACTCCTCGGGAATAAGTGAATCGTGTAAATTTTCTACATTAGAAATTTCAGAAAAACGATTATCATATTTTTCCTTCTGCTTATCTTTTTTCATTTCCACCATCCTTTCCATCCTATTGTTTCCTATTGTTTTGGATGTATAAGAATAAAAAAATGGAAATACTTCCTAAATAAGAATTAATCATGATATGTACTGCGAATATAGCCTCCAAATTTATTTTCCAGCAATTTTCCTAACCTGAAAATGGCATGTTCATTGCCATTTCTGCTCATGATTTGGATGCCAATCGGTAGATGATTATCATCAAATCCAACTGGAATGGTTAAGGAAGGTAGTCCCCAAACATTCGCATAAGCAATATAAGGCATAAACTCAGTATACGTTTTTTTAACAGAGAAAATTTCTTTATACAATTCACCATGTTTTAAAGCACTTCGATGATAAACCGGAAAAACGAGCAAGCGATTTTTTAAATAACTATTTAATGCACGATCGCCTTCTTCAATAAAAGTTTCAATTTCCTTTATACGTTTTTGTGAAGGCTTGTATAAATTGGCACCGATTAAAGCCCAAGCTAAATACAGATGAGTTGTCGTTTTTTTCGTTAACTTCTCTTGCATATAATACTTTAAGAGGTTAGGACGGTCTGTATTAAATGCTAGGTCCCTAATCTCTTTTCCACCATCAACAGACATAATTTCCTGCCAAATAATCGCACTATCGTTAAAATATGGAGGAATTGATATGTTCGTTTGATAATAATCTTGCAAATGGTTATGTATATTATCCAAAAAGAGAGAAGTTGGTTCGGATAGAGGAAAACCATTATCGTTTGGTAAGATCTCTATTTGCATTTTCTCATAAAATGCTCGTTTTTCATTCTGCCTTTTAATGATATTGTAGACTAGCTGCATATCTCTGACAGATTTACCAATTGGACCGATACTTGACATTCTAGCTTTTAATGGAATGTTGTCTGGTGGAAAATGTCCGTCAGATGAAACTTGAAATTTTCCAGGCTTAAATCCAACCACTCCGTTAAAATGACTGGGAAATCGAATGGATCCTCCAATATCCGAACTCAAACCCACCGGTGTACCACCAACCCCGATTAAAGCTGCTTCGCCACCACTGGAGCCTCCTGCAGTTCGTTTACTATTCCAAGCATTATTGGTTCTGCCATAAAGCTTATTATCTGTCTCATGACAGAAACAGAGTGCAGGGGTATTTGTTTTACATAATATGATTGCCCCAGCTTTTTTTAACTTTTCAACTACCGAAGCATCATTTGACATGATTAAATCTTTTCTATGTACAATACCGCCAGTTGTTTTCATTCCTTTGACATGTATGGATTCTTTAATACTGATCGGCACTCCGTAAAGCGGTTGGTTATTCCAATTAGTGGTGTCAATAGTGTTATCCTTTTCTCTTGCTTCTTTTAACGCATCACTAAATCGCTCTTCAACAACTGCATTTAAGGAAGGATTGATCTTTTTAATATGCCCGATTAAAGTTGAAGTAACCTCTTCACTTGTCACTTTTCTTTCTTTAATCAATTCAGCGATTTCAGTAGCGTCTAAATTTAATAAATTATTTTTAACTTTTAAATTAATCACTTTAGACATGCCACTCACCCTTTCTAAGTAACCTCTACTTATAAGTATAGCATGGAAGGACAGCAATGTTATAATTAAACAATAAGTTTAGATTATATTGAAATTTATGGTATGATAAAGATAGATACAGATGGTAAGTGAGGGGTCACAATATGTATTTTGTTAATAGAAGTGAAATAGAACAAATTTTAACTTATATGGATTCATTGCTCCAAGAAATTAACGATAAACAATATGCTTCATTAATAGAAAAACTTGGATTAGAACGATTAAGCCATACGATTATTGAATCAATCTTAGATGTTGGGAATTTGATGATTGACGGATTTATTATGAGAGATCCGGGAAGTTATCATGATATTATCGATATTTTAGTCGATGAAAAAGTAATCACGGAACAAGATGAAGCAAGTTATAAAGCGATTATTGATTTAAGACAAATGCTTGTCCAGGAATATTTGAATATAGATCATAAACGTATAAAGGAAGTTTTATTTACGAATAAAGACGTTTTAAAACAGTTTAGTCACCATATTCGTACGTATTTGGATAACGAGTTGGGAGTTGCGAATGCATTTTCTAATGAGCCCTAGGGGGGAGTCGCATGAATAAACGAACGTCAACAAAAGAGAAAATTTTGCATATTTTAAAAAAAGATAGTGAAATTTCAATTAAAGAGTTAATGAAATATTTTTCAATTTCAGAAGTTGCAGTAAGAAGACATCTTAATGATTTAATACGCCAAGGATTTGTAAAAGAAAAAATTGTTAAGCAAGATATTGGTCGTCCCTTTCATCTTTATTTATTAACGGGTAAGGGTCATAACACATTTCCTAATCAATACAAGCAATTGCCGCTGGAGTTATTGCAAGATCTAGAGGATATACAAGGAGAAGAGGTAGTTAATGATTTATTGTTGAAGAGAAAAGAACGCGAAGAAGCGGAGTTAGTTTCTCGCATGGAGAATATAGACTTTGATGAAAAAGTTAAACGAATTGCCGAAATTCAACAAGAAAAAGGATATATGATTGAGTATGAGAAAACTGCATCAGGCGACTATGAAGTAAAAAATTTTAATTGTCCAATCTTTAATTTGGCCTCAAACTATAGCCAAATTTGTAATAATGAAAAGGATATTTATCGGAATATATTTCCTAATAGCAAGGTTAAAGCACAGTCTTGTATGACGAAAGGTGCGAAATACTGTTGTTGGACAATTACAAAACCTGAAAAATAATGCGCTATCCCTAATTAATGTATAAATTGGTTTACGTCATCCTGACTGTAAGCCATTTTTATTTGTAGAGAAAAAATCATCATCTAATAATTGTTATTTGGAGGTACGAATGGATTATAAAGGATATTTAATTGATTTAGATGGAACAATGTTTCGCGGTGAAGAGGTTATTGATGGGGCAAAACAATTTATTGATTTATTAAATGACCGTGACATACCCTACCTATTTATAACAAATAATGCCACGTATACAATGAAAATGCTCGTTGACAAATTAACCAGATTGGATCTTAAAGCAACAGAACATAATATTTTAACATCTGCTATGGCAACGGCAAAACATATTAAAGATAAAAACAATCAAGTACGTTGCTATGTTATAGGAGAAACTGGATTAGTAAAAGCAATAGAAAATGAAGGTTTAATTGTAACGGACAAACATTGTGATTATGTTATTGTCGGTTTGGATAGACAGATTACGTATGATAAATTGGCAAAAGCATGTTTATTAATCCGTGAAGGGGCTGAATTTATTGTAACGAATAAAGATGCCGCAATTCCAACTGAACAGGGATTAATCCCAGGAAATGGTGCCATTGCGTCTTCCATAGCAGTAAGTACCGGAGTAGAGCCTTTGATCGTCGGTAAGCCAGAGTCAATTATAATGACAGAAGCAATTAAAAAGATCGGAATAAAGAAGCAAGATGTTTTAATGATTGGTGATAATTATGAAACAGATATTAAGGCAGGTATCTATGCCGGAATTGATACCTTAATGGTATTAACGGGTTACAGTACAAGTGAAGATTTACAACAGGTTGAAGTTCAGCCAACATTTGTAATGGAGAATTTACTTGAATGGATAGAAAAAGGATTTGATAAAGTGACCACGTAAAATACCAAATATGGTAATATACCTGCACATATTGGACGGCTTCGTGCTCTCTCAGACAAATCAGAGAAAAAAGCAGAAGAAAATGTCCGCTGCGCCTCTCTTGGACAAAAATACGAGAAAAAGCAGAAAACTCCGCGGTGTGCTCTTTCGGATAAAAATACGAGAAAAAAGTATGAAAATGTCTGCGGCGCGCTCTCGCGGACAAAAACCGGCCAAAAAGCAGATAAAATTGTCCGCGGCGCGTTGCCTTCATTGTGGAAATTACCAAAGTTTTAGATTTACACTTTTCTTCAATTAATCAAGTATATCCCCGGCTAAGGAATGAGCAAGCCGGCTCGATGCTGCCGCCGCAATTGCTCCGACAATATCGTCTAAAAATGTATTTACTTTTCCGTTAGAATGGTCATTTAATTTTTTTAATATTCCGGGTTTTTGTTTATCAATATATCCATAACTTGTAAAACCGATGGAACCATAAACATTAACAATTGATAAAGCAATCACTTCATCGATTCCGTACAATCCTTCATCTCGATGGATAATATCTTGTAAAGGTTCGGCTAATTTATTTTGTTCTGCTAATATGTCAAGTTGAATACCTGTCAGGACGGCATGTTGAACTTCTCTTTTTGAAAGTACTCTGTTGACATTATGTCTACAAATTTCCATGCTCAAGTTTTCGAAATAATTAGACTGCAAATAATAAACTAATTCGGAAATATCATTGATGGATACTCCTCTTTCTTCTAGACATTGTCGGGCTTTCCTTTCTAGTTCACTTTGCTTTTCTTGCATTTTCCATCACCACTTTCTTATGAACTCTATTATATAGAAACTGAATAAAATCCGTAAAAATCTTCCATATGTACAGTTTATCACTAATAAATGTAACTTAAAACTCTTTCGTTTATGTTAAAATAGATAAAATGATATTTAAAAGAGGTGGATGTAATGAGAAAGCCTACTATTTATATTACTCGCAAGATACCTGAATATTTATTGGAACCATTTAAAGATCGGTTGCATATTACAATGTGGACAAGTGAAAGTAAACCAGTGCCTAAAGATATTTTATATGAAGAAGCAAAAAAAGCTGATGGATTACTTTGTTTAATAACCGAAAAAATTAATCAAGCATTTTGTCAATATGCTTCTCATTTAAAAATCATCGCAAATATGGCCGTCGGTTACGATAATATCGATTTAGAATCCGCCCAAAAAAATAAAATTATTGTTACAAACACACCTGATGTATTAACGGAAACGACTGCGGATCTTACATTTGCATTACTAATGGCAACAGCACGGCGTTTAATTGAGGCAACAAATTACATATATAATGATCAGTGGGGAGAATGGTCTCCATTTATGTTAGCGGGCTCAGATATCCATCACAAGACGATTGGAATTGTTGGTATGGGACGTATCGGAGAAGCGGTCGCTAAAAGGGCAAAAGGGTTTAATATGGATATTTTATATCATAATCGGAGTAGAAATTTAGAAGTGGAAAATGAACTGAATGCCACCTATGTTTCTTTTGAAGATTTATTGAAGGAATCTGATTTTGTTGTATCATTAGTACCGCTATCTGAAGCAACCGTAGATATGTTTGATAAAAAAGCATTTCAAACGATGAAATCATCTGGAATTTTCATTAATGCTTCACGTGGTGGAGTAGTTGATGAAGATGCTTTATTTGAAGCACTCGATAAAAAAATTATTCGAGCAGCTGGTTTAGATGTATTTAAACAAGAGCCTATATCATCTACTCATCCTTTAACAAAGTTAACGAATGTTGTACTGTTACCTCATATCGGCTCTGCCAGTTTGGCTACAAGAGAAAAAATGCTTAAATTATGTCTAGAAAATATAGATCTTGTTTTTCAAGGTAAACAACCTAAAACACCTATTTATTAAATGAAAAAGAATCCATATGCAATGGATTCTTTTTCGAATTGTATATTAAAATACTTGTTCTATTTCTGTTACGCCGGGAACTTCTGTTGTTAAAGCACGTTCGATACCTGCTTTTAACGTGATCGCAGAACTTGGGCAGTTTCCACAGGCACCCATTAATCGAAGTAGGACTACACCATTTTCATCAACATCAATTAGTTCCACGTCTCCGCCATCTCGTAAAAGGAATGGGCGTAATTTATTTAGCACTTCTTGTACTTGTTCTTTCATTTGGGTGATTTCTCCTTTCCGAAACATAGTAAAAAATCTTAGATAATATAATATATGAGGTGACGAGTTATAAATTTATCCTAATTATATTTTATCTGTTTTTTAACCTTTTGTAAATGAAAATTGTTTTCAGTTACGGTAATGAATCGATATACATGATGACAATTTGTGAAAGGAAGAGACAATTGAGTATAAATTTAAAAATAGAAGTTTATGGACGAAATCAAATTTGTGCAAGTTGTGTTGGTGCACCTGGATCAAAAGATACGTATGAATGGTTACAGGCGGCTATATCTAGAAAATATGGGACAGATCAATTTTCATATAAATATATCGATATGGATAATCCTGAACAATATGCATATAAACATCAAGAAATGATTAAACATATAGTGAAAGAAGATTTGTTTTATCCGTTAATTCTTTTAGATAATGATATTATTTCAGAAGGGGTTCCACATTTAAGAACGATATTCAAAACTATAGAAGCTAAAGGGATTCGGCAAATTTAAGGCATAGAAAAGTTTGTCATCGAATCAATTATTTGAATGAAGTTTCGCCAGTTTGTATACTAAAGGTAAGATGTAATGAAATATTCTAAGAGGAGGTAATACATTGGCTATTTCAATTACAGATAATGCACGTAATCAGATAAAAGAAATGATGAAAGAAGAGTCAAGCGACAGTAAGTTACGCTTTGGTATTAAAGGTGGAGGGTGCAGTGGGTTATCTTATTCACTTGGATTTGATGATAAAATAAATGAAGAGCTAGACGAAGTGTTTGAAATAAATGAAATACCGGTTGTGATTTTTAAACAAGATATTCCGATTATCGAGAATACGGAAATTGATTTTAAACAAAATATGATGGGGGGAGGATTTAGTATCAATAATCCAAACGCTATCGTATCATGTGGTTGCGGTTCTTCTTTTCGTACAAAAGATAAGGTTGGAACTCCTGGAGATTGTTAAAATTGCCTCGCCTTGTTGCGGAGGCTTTTTTGTTTGTGGAAACTTTAACAATTCACTTCGCTTTTAAATTAAACTGTAAAATAACAATTTAATCACCAATGGGGAAGATCAATTCGCTTTCCAAAATATCGAGTCATTCTTCAAGTCATTCTCCAAGACGTCGAGTCTATTGGTAACACGTCGAGTTAAAATGCAGAGACTTACGTCAGTTTATCAGAGTTGATTTTCAAAGGTAACCAAATGAAAAACCCGAACTAATTAGATTCAACTTATAGAAAATTTGAATTATAGTTCGGATTTCTTAATTTCTCAAATTATCTCAGCAACATTGTTTTGATAAAATATGAGTGCAATTTATTATGTGCAAAAATGATGGAAAATGAAGTCTTATCCATTAGAACATACTAGTTGAATGTCTTGGTTGTATTCTTGCTTTTGGATTCATATACTGCATTGCGTTGTTAATTGCCGTAGGTCCTTCTCCAAATCCAGTAGCAATAAGTTTTACTTTCCCTTCATACGTATTTATATCACCAACTGCATAAATGCCAGGAATATTTGTTTCCATTTTAGAATTAACAACGATACTGTTTCTTTCGATGTCTAATCCCCAGTTCACAATTGGGCCGAGCCTTGAAATAAATCCGTAATTACAAATCGCCGAATCAAGATCAATTTTAATAATTTTTTCGCCTCTTGTTTCCTGAAGGACAAGACGCTCAATTTTATCAGTACCTTCAATATCTGTTGGTACAAAAGGGGTTAATATTTCTACATTAGATTCAGTTAACTGTTTTAAACTGGCTTCATGAGCTCTAAATTCATCACGACGATGAACGAGTGTAACTTTTTCTGCAATAGATTCTAACATAAGCGCCCAATCAACTGCAGAATCACCGCCTCCTAAGATTACAACTTTTTCATCTTTAAATTGATTCATATTATTAACAAAGTAATGAAGGTTTTTACCTTCAAACTTTTCTGAAGTCTTAATATTTAATCGACGAGGCTCAAAGGCACCGTTACCAGCCGTAATAATTATTACTTTTGAATAATGTATGTCATTACCCGTTGAGATAAGTTTAAATGTACCATCTTCCAGTTTTTCAACTTTTTCAATCGATTGTCCTAACACAAGTGTCGAATCAAACAGTTTAAGCTGTTCTTCTAAGTTATTTACCAACTCTTGGGCACGGATTTTTGGGAATCCGGCGACGTCATAAATATATTTTTCAGGATACAGCGCTGTTAACTGACCACCTGTATGTGGTAAGCTTTCAATGATTTTAACGCTTGCCTGTCTCATCCCACCGTAAAAACCTGTAAACAGACCAGCAGGGCCTGCTCCAATAATCGTAATATCATATTTTTTCTCTGTCATTATTTTCCCTCCACACTCTACCTGCCATTTTTACCTTATACTTATCTTATCATAAATGAATTTATCTCAGAAATATTGAGACTTAAAGAGGATGTTCAAAAAGTCCGGTAAAAATGACACTGCGATAGGGGATCTTCCGTTAAAACCGGCCACGTCCTGTGGGCAACACGGACCTCCTGTAAAAGTCCGCTGCTCGAACTTCCGCGCACAGGACGTGCTAGTGTCGGCGTTGCTGACAGGACGTCAGCGCCTTTAGCCGACGGGTTTTTTTATTCTCTTTTTTGAACGCACACTTAAATAAGTATTGTAAAATTAAAACAAATTATTCACAATTAATTTTTTTAAAAATGGGTAATAGGCCTTGTCTTTGCTTTTTTCATTATCTAACTATAAAATTATAAACAGTATAATCGTAAAAATAAACGGTCATTAGGTCAACTGGCACAACTTGTGGCAGTTTCATTATGTATCAGTAAAAGTTGAAAGGGGACAAATCGTTGATTCAGCTTATTGTATCTATGTTATTATATTTTGTAATCTTTTTTGGAATAGCATTTATCCTAAATATGCTTTTAAGACGTACTTGGTTAATGGCTATTTTTTATCCATTTGTAATATCCTTAATTATAGGTGATAGTACATTTGGTGAGTATTTTACAGAACCTGGCAATGCTTTCTCAAGTACTTTTTCAAAAATGACATCTCTTCCAGTCGTTGATAATGTAATATTATTATCTGGTTTTATTGGTACAATCGTTTCTGGATTCGTTATTAAATATTTACGTAAGAGCGGTTATCAGATGTTTTAACATGTTAAAACATCAATATTTATATGCAAAGTTTGTTGTTAATCTATTAAATTTTAAAAAAAAATGAATAGATTGCCTCTTTATTGGAAAAGATGACTTCCAAAGAGGTGTTATGGATGTCTATTAAAAATATTATGTACAAAATAATCATGTTACTTCTTTTTATCGGTGCCATATACACAACAGTGAGTTCGCTCACAAATATTACAATATTCGATGTGAGAGAAAGTTTGGCAACTACTGAAGTAACAGACATCAAAACAGAGACAACAGATGATATGAACGAAAGACAGTACTATTTATCAGAAAAAAATTTAAATAAGTTAATAGAGCGTAAAGAGTATATTTCCAGTGAGGAGATCGATGGACCAGAAACATTAGAAGAAGCGATCGATTTTAATCAATACCCGACTACAACTGTTGTTGCCACAGGCTATACGGCAGGAGTTGAGTCAACAGGAAAATCACCTGAACATCCAGAATATGGGATTACCTATTCGGGAATAAAGGTAAAGCGTGATCTGTATTCGACGATCGCTGCTGATTTATCTGTTTTTCCCTTAGGAACGATTTTGTATATACCAGATTATGGGTATGGAGTTGTGGCAGATATCGGTGGAGCGATTAAAGGTAATAAAATTGATCTCTATTTTGATACAGTTGACGAAGTATATTCAAATTGGGGTAAACAAGAAATAGAAGTGTATGTTGTGAAAAAAGGAAATGGACAAATTACTGAACAAGAATTAGTTGCATTGAATGAAAACGAAGCATTACAAGTGTTTAGAGAACAAATCAGACAGAAATCATAAATTAAAAGACCTATTGTTGTTAAAAATTAACGATAGGTCTTTTTTTATTTGAGTTTAAGTAAATAAAGGATGGATTAAAAAAGCAATCCCTATCCCGGTCAAAGCTCCGACTAACACTTCGATTGGTTTATGACCTAAGAGCGTTTTTAATTCAGCAATTTTTTCATATTCTGCTTTATTATGCCAGTGAGTCGCTTCGTCAATAAATTTTTGAAAATCTTTAACAAGTTGATTTAAGATAATAGCATGTTCGCCCGCTTCCCGTCTAACACCTGACGCATCAAACATCGTGATAATACTGAAAACAAATGCGATGGCAAAGGGAATAGAACCTACACCTTCAGAGATACCTATTGCAGTAGTTAACGCACTAACAGCAGCGGAATGGCTGCTTGGCATACTACCAGTTCCAAAAACAAGTCCAGGTTCAAATTCTCTCGTTATAATTAATCGAATAGGCACTTTAACAACTTGTGCAAAAAGAATAGCAGCAAGTGCAGATATTAAAGGGAAATTAGTAAACATACTTGCCATATGACTCACCTTCTTTTGTCGGTGTTTAAAGTATAGCACCTATAAGCATGTATGAACAACAGAAAACTTTACTTCAATGCAGTTTCTAAAGCTAGTTCCATCATTGCATGAAATGAAGTTTGCCTTTCTTCTGATGTTGTTAGTTCACCGGTAATTATATGATCGGAAACTGTTAATATTGAGAGTGCTTGTCGGTCATATTTTGCTGCCAACGTATAAAGAGCAGTAGTTTCCATTTCGACAGCAAGTACTTTGTAGCGACTGAGCAATGCATTTATTTCTTCCCCATTATCGCGATAAAAAACATCACTTGTAAATACATTTCCTACATGAGTCGTTAATCCTTTTTGTTCAGCAGTTTCATATGCATTTTTAAGTAAGTTAAAGTCTGCTAAAGGTGCATAATCAATTCCTCCAAAAACGAGTCGATTGACTTGTGAATCAGTCGTCGCTCCTTGTGCAAGGATAATATCACGTACATTAATATTTTCATGCATAGCACCACAAGTACCTACACGAATTAGCTTTTTAACATCATATTCTGAAATCAATTCATTAACATAAATAGATATGGATGGAACGCCCATTCCTGACCCTTGGACAGAAATTCGTTCCCCTTTATACGTACCTGTAAATCCATACATTCCCCTTACATCATTATATTGAATAACATTTTCAAAATAATTTTCGGCAATAAATTTTGCTCTCAGTGGATCCCCTGGTAATAAAATTGTTTCTGCAATTTCTCCTTTTTTTGCGCCAATATGTATACTCATCTTATTTCGCTCCTTTATAATGATTCTTGAAAAATTTTATTATAATAGTGTTCTTCCAAGTCTTGAATTCTTGATAGAGATAATCGCCCGAATTCAGAGTTTTCATCCTTTAATTTCTGTTTAATCGTATTCAGAGCATTTTTTAGAGAGTTTGCGTAGTCTGGTACTTCACCTTCAAAGATCTCTGTATCCCTTTTTCGAGCATTCATTTTTTCGTTAAATGCAAGTGCTTTTCTTTCATGAAAAGCAACACCCTCAACTTGACCGGGGTTATGAAGATCCCCTTGTGCAGGATGCTCCAATACAGCTAAAATTTTTACTAATAGAAAATTCCGTCTATCTTCCAATACTTCCCCTATATATGTTCCGGAATTATATCGTGTTTTAACAATATCCCCAATCTTAATCGTTTGCACATTAACTCCTCCTTCGTTAAAACAGTTGTTATTCTTATTGTGGCAAAAATATAATAGTATGTCTAACTTATACTATCCTTTTTTCATTACTTGATTTTTGTCTAGTGATAACAATCATAAGAAAATGATAAAGGGTTACTAATTTGGTTATTGTTCATATTTTCGCGTTTTTTGAAAATACTAAACCAACACTTTTGGAGGAGAGTGTCTAACAATTTAAAAAGGATTGATCCAATGGAGTTTCCAATCATACATATAAACTATTGGGATGGTGTAATTGCTGTTCCTTTAATTGTTATACGCAATTATTTAAAATTTTTCCTATTCCAGACTATACTTTCCTACACTACGTTTATACTCGGCTTTTCAATTTCCATCTTTTATAGTCATCGTCATAATCTGTACGCTGGAATATTTATGGACGGATTTTATAGTAGCTACCGCTGTCGGTACTTACTCCGCCATAAAGACGTCTTGGATTGCTTATAAAGAATAGGTGGAAAGAGAAGAAAAAACAATAACTGCTATATTTAAGTATCGCAAATCTTAAAAACGAATATGGCAAAACAATTACAATTTATCGAATAATATCTAGTTCCTTTTTATTGCAAGAGCAGATTTGGTATAATGTTAAAAAAGGAAGTGATACGAAATGGATATGATGTTTTTATATTTTCCGGAAGATAAATCAGAATATATTCCTGCGTTTATTATGCTCGTGATCTTTATGATCGGTGCAACCGCAACGATGTATTTATTTTATAAAAAATCAAAGAAAGAAGAAAAAATTATAGAAGAAAAATATGAACTTAACAAGTATTATACTAACAATGACGAAACCTCCAACGAGAAATAAATATCCTCGGTGAGAGGTTTTTTAATTGCTCAAATATGACACTAGGATTAGTAAATATTTAGAAATCGCATATACTAAAAACTCCTAATGAAGATTCGACAAAAGGAGTATTCCAAATGCGCTATTTTTTTATCGTTATTAGTATATGTTTCTTATCTGCATGTCAATTGACACAACAGCCTAAAACATCTCAAACGGTTGACATGTACAATAGGGATGGAGACATGGTTGGAAGGGCTACATTATCCGAGGATCCAAAAGGTGTTAAAATTAAAGTGACGCTTGAAGGATTAACACCTGGTTTCCATGGTATTCATATACATGAAATTGGAAAATGTGAAGCTCCCGATTTTAAAAGTGCAGGAAATCATCTTAATCCTGAAAAAAAGAAACATGGCTTATTACATCCAGAAGGACCACATCTTGGAGATTTACCTAATGTAGAAGCAGATAGTAGCGGAAAAGTAGATACAGAGCTGACTGTGAATGATGCGACGTTATTAAAGGAAAAGAATTCATTAACCGAACGTGGTGGCACCTCCCTTGTAATAACGGCTGAAGCGGATGATGGGATGTCTCAAATTAGTGGAAACTCCGGTGAACGGATAATCTGTGGTGAAATTAAAGGTGAAAAAGGTGGAACAGATAATCAAGAGCCGACAGATCCGACTGAAAAGGAAAAGAAAAAGTAACGTCATGGGAACGTCACTTTTTAGATAGTTGATTTACTGCATCAACGATTCTATTTATACCTTCTTTTAATGTTTCCTTTGGACAAGCAATATTGATTCGCATAAATTGTTCTCCATCTTTACCGTATGCGGAACCTGGATTAAGACCAACTTTTGCTTCTTCAATCATAAATTTCTGTAAAGATTTATCGTCAAACTGCAGTTTATGGCAGTCTACCCATAATAGATAAGTTGCTTCTAAATCAACAACTTTTAATACTCCATTCGTATTTTTTTCCAAGGTCGATTTTACAAATTTTTTATTATCCTCTATTACTTCCATTAATTCATTTAGCCAGTCTGCTCCGTGTTTATAAGCCGCTTCTAAAGCGATAATACCCATCGTATTTAACATACTGAAACCTTGTTGAGCAAGCTTTTTATCGAGAAGTAAACGTTTATTAGTATCTGATGTTATAATAAAGGATGCTTGTAGTCCGGCCAAATTAAATGTTTTCGTTGGGGACATAAAGGTAATAGTTTGTTTAGCGATTTCATCCGATAATGATGCTATTGGGGTATGCGTATAATCTTTAAATACTAAGTCAGCATGAATTTCGTCTGCGAATATTAAAACATTGTATTTTAAACATAATCTAGCCATCTCAAGCAATTCATCGTTTGTCCAAACTCGGCCAACAGGGTTATGCGGAGAACAGAGTATAAATGCTTTTACACCTTGCTGTAATTTCTCTTCAAAGTTATTAAAGTCTATTTCATATTTCTCTCCATTGTATTTAAGCGAATTTTCGATGACCTCACGTTTTCCATTTCTAATAATATTAAAAAAAGGAGTATAGACTGGAGTTTGTAATAAGATTTTATCGTTTTCATCTGTAAAAGTTTGAATGGCAGTATGTAAACTTGTAATTACTCCAGGACTAAAGGATAGCCATCTTTCTTTAATATCCCAGTCATGTTTATAATTCACCCAATTAACAATACTTTTTTTAATATCATCATTAATAATGGTATAACCATAAATTCCATGTTCAGCACGTTCTTTTAAAGCATCATTTACCGCTTTTGGCGCTTTAAAATCCATATCTGCAACCCACATTGGCAAAACGTCATCTGTATTAAAAACCGTCTGAATATGATCCCATTTGTAGGAATGTGTATTTTTCCGATTGTAAACAGTTTGAAAATCAGCCATTTTATTTTCCTCCTTATATCTTTCTATTTATTTTTTATTATAAAGAAGTAATTGGAAAAAAACGAATAATGCGGTTTTAGAACAAAAAAAGAGCAAAGCGATTATACGCTTTGCCTACAGGGGGAATACGAGAAAGTCTTACACTACTAAGTATACCCACGTAAAAATATTTTAAACAAAAAAAATAAATTTTTTAAAAAAGTTTTTAAAGTTTTTAAAATGTTTCAATGATCAAGGTTAATTTTGAAAGAGTTCCTTAAAATAGTTGGCTGCGCACTGCTCGCTCCATTGAAGAAATTGTTGTTATTGAACAAAATCCATAAACTGTGACGTTAGGCTCTGCTTATTAATAAATCGATACGGATCGACTCGACATCTTGGAAAAAGATTCGCCGTTTTTTATGACTCTTATCCAAAACGGTCACGATTAATATTGAAACATGCCCATTTTCCATGACTCTTACCCAAAACGGTCACAATTAATACCGAAACATGCCCTTTTTTTATGACCCTTATCCAAAACGGTCACGATTAATATTGAAACATGCCCATTTTTTATAACTCTTACTCAAAACGGTCACGATTAATACCGAAACATGCCCTTTTTTTATGACTCTTACCCAAAACGGTCACGATTAATACCGAAACATGCCCATTTTCCATGACTCTTACCCAAAACGGTCATGATTAATACCGAAACATGCCCTTTTTTTATGACCCTTACCCAAAACGGTCACGATTAATATCGAAACTACCCATCTTGCAGATCGACTCGACATCTTAGATCTGGACTCTGCATGTTGTTAATCGACTCACATTCCGGAGCGGAGGTAGAGCCCCAACGGTGATAAATCGTTACGTCACAGTATCCTTCAACTGTGAAGATTTAACAGCCGATAGGTAAATGCAACTATCTGTTATTAAGGGAGTGTTTTTTTAATGTCTTCGTAAACATAATTCCAAAACTTTTCATCATTTCGGAAAGTGTCACCTATCGCATCAACATATTTTTTAAAAGCTTCTTTGTAACCTGGTGCGTCTTTTTCTGGCATTCCTGTTTTAAGCTCTTCAACAAAAGTAGCAATTTCTGGTGCCATAGGTCCCCATTTGGTTACTTCATTTCCGTCTTCGTCAATAAAAATTATAATCGGTATATATCTTTTTTCATTGGTTAAATAGTTATCCATAAGTTCTAAATGTTCATCACGTGGTAAAATGCGTACCGCAATATTAGCAGTTTCTGCAATACGTAACAGGATTGGTACGTCTAACATACAATGACCACACCATACTTCGGCTAGGACTACTACTCGTAAATGAGATTTGCTTTTAAGTAATGATTTATCCTGTTCTGGAACTTTAAAATTATTGTAGATTTTCATAAAAGAATCACGATGTTGATCAAGAGCGGCCATATATTCCTCTTTCTCAATCCCTTTATCGAACCAATCATTTAGATTCATGAACATATCGTCTCCTTTTTTTTATTCATTCATTTATTATTTATAGTGTACTAAAAAGATATGAAAACGTAAATATTAGTCACTTTTTTAAAGGATGTTTATATCATACGATAGTTTAAAATCTTGATTCTTGGAGGAATCAGATATAGTTTTAATTCAGTGGTCAACATGTTGACCGATTGTTGACCATTGAACATAAAGTAGCGAATGAATAAAAACAAGAACCTTATATATTTGCAATTCTAACGTACTTAAGCTATATTAAACATACAATAACATATCGATTCCATTTTCGGGGCAGGGTGAAATTCCCGACCGACGGTAAATAGTAGAATGCTACTAAAGCCCGTGACCTGTTATATTAAGATATGACAGCTGATTTGGTGAAAATCCAAAGCCGACAGTTACAGTCTGGATGGGAGAAGATGAAGCTAATATAGTACAATTTATAATTGTGCTTAATTTCCATACGATAAAAATGCCCTAAAACTAATTTGTTTTAGGGTTTTATTTATTGTAAGTGAAATAATTAGCTTATCCTTCATCAAATGTTTATGGATCGATATAGATGAAGGAGGAGAAAGATGATGCAGATTGATAATCGCTCATCAAAACTAGTTAAACTTGTTGTTTTAGCTTTACTTGCAACTGTATCACTTGTATTATTTTTTATTAGTTTTCCATTACCTTTGTTACCACCTTATTTAAAGGTAGACTTCAGTGATGTTCCAGCATTGATTGCGGGGCTCATATTCTCACCGCTTGCAGGAGTTTTAGTAGTATTCATGAAAAATGCACTTTACTTTGTCGCTTCTGGCGCAACAGACCCCATTGGAGTTACAGCTAATTTTATTGCAGGAACGCTTTATATTTTACCGGTAGCTTATTTGTACCATAGATATCGTGGGGTAAAAAGTGTCATTTCTGGTCTCGTAATTGGAACGATAGCAATGGCGGTTATTATGAGTGTACTTAACTATTTACTTATACTCCCGGCATATGCTTGGTTAATGGGATGGGAAATGAATGATACAATTAAATGGGCGTCTGTAGTTGGTGGTGTATTGCCATTTAATTTTGTAAAAGGGCTTATTGTTAGTATGTTATTTGTACCTGTATTTATAAAATTAAAACAATGGATTGAACAAAAACAAATAAAAGTTGCTAGTTAAGACAAGGCGAAAGGATCTTTTAGGCTAAGAGTTTACGTCTTGGGACTGGAACTGCGCTTACTCGTCCCATCGAAGAGCATTTGCACTTTCGTTCGCCCCACTGTAAAGATTTTTGTCGCAACACCCAGGACTGCGTTAAAAGTTCGCCCACCGCAAAGATTTGTTATGCGTCGTAGCCGACGTATGAAGGTGAAAAAAATTGCGTTACAGCAGCTTTAACGCTGCAGCTAGACGCAGCTACTATTTTAAAAGTTAGAACAGTAAAAAAACATCCCGTTAAACGATGTTAATCAATCGTTCAACGGGATGTTTCTATCTTAAATGTAAACTTATTTTCTTTTTTAAAAGAACCATTGTTATATGTTCGTTCAATAAATGTGACATGATTATCTTTCGTAATGAGTATAACTGTTGAAGCTCTTGTACCATAATTCTCTGTTTTAATAAATACTGGTGATAGCTGTCTTTCAAGTTCTAGACCGACTCCAGTTTCAGGCAATAAGTCATCTTCAGCGATTTCACGATCATGTAATTGTAAAAATATTTCTTCTACATCAATATTTTCAGTGTTTCGTACATATTCTTGCAAATTTGTTCGTGCTTTACTTACTTTTGGCCAAAGTGTATTCATTAAGTGATTACTAATTGAATGAGTTCCTGGATCCACCTTAACTATTTTGTTTTGTCTGTTTCCGTAATAATAAAGTTCATCCGGTGTTCCGACCAACACATTAAACCCATTATACTGATCACTATTTTTATCAAGCGCTTTAAGAAATTCGGGAGCTTTTTTAGTACTTGTAAGAAAAGAAGTAATAATTTCTCCACGTGATTTTTTATCTATTGTTTCGCTTTTTGGATCTCGATAATTTGTAAGGGCTGCAAATCTGCCATCTTTTGAAATTCCAAGCCATGTCCCGAGCGCCTTTAAATCTCGTCCAGCTAAGATGTTCGGTTTATCTTCCCAAAAATGGGCTGCTTTTGTTTGGCGTTCGTAAAACTCATCCCTATTTGCGGCAACAATTAATTTATATTCGTGATGGTCTTGGAAATGGAAACTGATAATACACATGCCGATCCCTTCCTTCTTGAACGATTGCTTTTACCTTCTCTTAACTACTCCAAGTGTGCAACGGGAAACACAAATTAACTTATCATTTTCATCTTTTATTTTAACATCCCATACCATTGTTGTTCTGCCAATATGAAGTGGCGTAGCAATTGCAATAACCGATCCTGTTTGTTTGCTACGTATATGGTTTGCGTTAATTTCCATTCCAAATATAGCTTCTTTTTCTTGATCAATATTCAAAAAACCACCTATACTAGCAACTGTTTCTGCTAGTAGGACGCTCGCTCCGCCGTGCAAAAAACCTGCCGGCTGATGTGTTCGCTCATCTACCGGCATCGTCATCACTACTTTGTCTTTATCTAATAGCACTGTTTCAATTCCTAAAGCTTCCATTAATTGATTGTTCATTTTCTATCCTCCACCTAGGTTTAAAATAATTTGCCTAAAATTAAAGAAATACCTAACAAGAAACCATATATCGAGTTTGTTTTACCAGTTGCAACCATGGCAGGCATCATTTCAAGCGGCTTTGTTTTACCAATAAACCCGCTAATAACATCAACGGCTTTTTTGAGGCTAAGGAAAGTAATTAATGACCAAATAGGCAATATACCTGTTAAAATAAGACTAGCTGTAATTGCATAAGCGACAAAGAACATTGTTGCTAAAAAAATAATGGCATTTTTTCGACCAATTAAAATAGCAATTGTTTTTCGACCACTTTTTTTATCGCCATCTAAATCGCGAATATTGTTAGACAACATTATAGCTCCAATAAAAATGGCTACAGGGATAGAAACAAAAATAATATCTTTTGTAACCATTAATGTTTGAATATAATAACTGATTGCAATAATAACAGTTCCCATAAGAAATCCGGAAAAAAGTTCACCAAATGGTGTATAAGCAATCGGAAATGGTCCACCTGTATAAAGATAGCCGATCAGCATAGACGCAGCACCAATTACTGCAATCCACCAACTGGATTCTATACAAATGTATATACCTAAAAGAATTGCAATCCCGAAAAAAGCAAATGCTAATTGCAAGACTGTTTTTGGTTGAACCCCATCTCGTACAATCGTTCCACCAATACCGACAGACTTTTCTGTGTCCAAACCGCGTACATAATCATAATATTCGTTAAACATATTTGTTGCTGCCTGGATTAATATAGAAGCAATTAACATTGCTAAGAAAAGTCTGATATGAAATGTATTATCATGAATGAGGGCAAACATCGTTCCAACGAAAACAGGGACAAATGATGCAGTTAATGTATGGGGTCGAAGCAGCCGCCACCATACTTGAAATCCTTCTTTTTCATTTAATGCTTCCTTTATATCCATTTTATCGTGACTCATTATTATCTCCTTAACTGTTATCGTATTAAACTGTGCCTCTATTTAATAGTATGGATTTTGCAGCCTCATGTCAATTTTACAAAACCTTTCTAGTTATAATCATATTCTCCATCCTTTATGTACGAAAGCTATTTAACACACGCCTATAGCCTTTCCTTGAGAATCATTGGAAAAGAGAATAAAATAGAAGGGTAGCCTAAATGCTACGGCTTACTGGAGGTTTTTACATGATTGAATTAAAGGAAATGACGTTTCAATCCTTTTTAGATAATGCAGTGAAAAAAGCAAATAAAACAAATAGTAAACAATTAATTAGCTGGACAAATAAAATAAACTCTGTTGATTTATTGTCCGTATTTGAAACTGCGAAGGAACTGAATAAAGATCGTATTTTTTGGACGAACAGCTCAAATGATTTTACTTTGGTTGGAATTGGAAGTGTAAAGAAAATAATTGCTCACGAAAATAGATTTCAACGATTGGAAGAACAATGGGGAAACATCCGAAAAGATGCGCTTATTTATAATCCTTATGAAGACCTGGGGACAGGGTTAGTGACTGTAGGGGGAATGTCATTTGATGCTAAACGACAGAAAAGTAAATTGTGGGATAAATTCCCAACTAGTCAATTAACGATACCTGAATATGTTCTTATACAGGACAAAGACAACTACTATTTAACGGCAAACTTACATGTCGATGGAAATACTGCTGTAGAGCGAGTAGTGAATAATGTTTCCCTAGTTAAAGAAATGTTATTACATCCTTCTACAGTTAGTTATGAACCAAAACAAAAAGTACTGTCAAAACAAGAAATAGAACCAGAGATGTGGAAAAACACGGTCAAACTAGCTGTACAAAACATCAAACAAGAACAGGTCAATAAAATAGTACTAGCACGTGAAATGCGTTTGAAATTAAATCGTCAAGCAACTATTGGGCGTATGTTAAGAAGGTTAAAAGAAACACAGCCGAACAGTTATATATTTGCGTTTGAACATGGGGATAATTGTTTTCTGGGAGCAACACCGGAAAGGTTAGTTCAAGTGAAAGGTGAAAAACTGTTATCGACTTGTTTAGCAGGGACTTCCCCAAGAGGTAAAACAATGAAGGAAGATGAAAAGATTGCACATGCATTATTAAACGATCCGAAAAATAGGGAAGAGCATGATTACGTAGTTCAGATGATTAAAAAAAGTATTGAAAAATATTGTGATAATATTAACATTCCTAATGAACCAGTTGTTTTTCCATTAAGAAACTTACAGCACTTATATACACCAGTAACTGCACGGTTAAAAGAAGAATATACCGTTTTTGATCTCGTTAAAAAACTGCATCCTACTCCTGCGTTGGGTGGTGTACCAAGAGATAAAGCATTAGCTTTTATTAGAGAGAATGAATTATTGGACCGAGGTTGGTACGGTGCTCCGATAGGATGGTTGGACAGCCAAGCAAACAGTGAATTTGCAGTTGCACTTCGTTCCGGTCTGGTGCAAAATGATGAAGTGTCGCTGTTTGCAGGATGTGGAGTGATGCGAGATTCTGATCCAGAAATGGAATATGAGGAAACAAATGTGAAGTTTTTACCAATGTTGACAATTTTGGAGGATACGGATGAATCATACTGAAAATTTAACACGCTACATAGCTAATTTTGTTGATGAACTAGTTTGTAGCGGGCTTACTCAAGTCGTTATTTCACCAGGCTCTAGGTCAACTCCGCTTGCAATTTTATTTAGTGAGCATGAGAAAATTAAAAAATATGTATTAATTGATGAACGTTCAGCCGCTTATTTTGCATTAGGAATTGCAAAAGAGACCAATAAAGCTGTAGCCATCGTTTGTACATCTGGTACAGCTGCTGCAAACTATTTTCCAGCGATCGTAGAAGCTTATTATGCGCGGATACCGTTAGTTGTACTTACTGCAGATCGCCCTCATGAATTAAGAGGAATCGGCGCAAACCAAACGATTAATCAAATGAATATGTATGGAGATTTTGTAAAAGAGTTTCACGAAATGGCACCGCCAGAAAGTACAAAACAAATGTTACGCTATGTTAGAGGAAGGGCTGCACGCGCAGTCCGAGAAGCGGAACATGGAAATCCTGGTCCGGTTCATTTGAATTTTCCGTTTAGAGAACCACTTTTACCTGACTTATCATTAGAGAATTTGTGGGGTGAAAATAATGGCTCATGCTATAACTTTGCTTATGAAGGAACGAAGCGATTAGATCAAAACCAATTAAAATCTTTATATGCTAAAATTGCAGACAAACAAAGAGGTCTGATAGTCTGTGGATCGCAATTTAATCAGGAACTTGGTGAACAAATTACTTTATTAAGCAGTAGGTTAAAGGTTCCTATATTAGCAGATCCATTATCTCAATTACGATCAGGCACGCATGAAAAAGCGACAATTATTTCAACATATGATGCGTTATTTAAATCTGAGCAGCTTCGTAATCAGTTGAAACCTGACTATATTATTCGTTTTGGAGCAATGCCACTATCAAAAACGTTTCTCTTTTTCTTACAAGAACATGAGGATGTTTTACAAATTGTAGTTGAAGACTATGAAGATATGAGAGAACCGACAAACCATTCAAGTGAATTTGTATTCGCAAATGGTAGTTCATTTTGCAAGGAATTGGCATACTTAAGTGAACATGTACAATCTACCTCAGATTGGCTTAGTAAGTGGCAACAGATGGAGGAAATTGCTAGTATCACATTAAGTCAGACTAATAATGAAAAGTTAACGGAAGGTGAAGCGGTTCGGGAACTTATGAATGTTATTCCCTATAAGAGTAGAGTTTTTGTTGGCAACAGTATGCCAATAAGAGATGTAGATACATTTTTCTTTCCGACGGATAAGGAGATAATTGTGCATGCAAACCGTGGGGTTAGCGGAATAGATGGTACGGTTTCTAGTGCACTTGGTGTAGCAGCATCGACAAATCAACCTGTAACTTTAGTGATAGGAGATCTTAGTTTTTACCACGATTTAAATAGTTTACTTGCAGCAAAACACTATCAACTTACTATAACCATCTTATTGATTAACAATAACGGCGGTGGAATCTTTTCATTCCTTCCTCAATCAAAGGAAGAGAAGCACTTTGAGGCACTATTTGGTACACCACTCGATATTTCGTTTGAAAAGGCAATATCCATGTATGAAGGGAACTATGAATTGGTCCATACAAAACAAACTCTCAAAGAATCACTTGCATCAGCCTATAAAAAAGGGGGTCTTTCTGTAATCGAGGTTCAAACAGATCGAAACGAGAATGTTGTTTGGCACAGAGAGTTATGGGAAAAACTAGAGCAGAGGTTGTTAAATAATGAATAATACAATGACAATCAGAGATGCGACCTATTACTATAACGTTTGTGGAGAAGGAGAACCACTAGTTTTACTGCACGGGTTTACAGGGACAAGTAATACATGGGAAACATTTTCTAAGAAATGGTCTAGGAAATTTAAAGTAATTACAATTGATTTACCAGGTCACGGAAAAACAAAAGTCAAATCTCCACGGACGATGGAGCATTTTTGTAAAGATATAAAATTGCTATTTGACCAATTAAGTATTAATAAAACTCATCTATTAGGTTATTCAATGGGAGGAAGAACTGCCTTATCATTTGCATTATATTATCCTGAATATGTTCACTCGCTTATTTTAGAAAGTGCATCACCCGGATTAAAAACAGAGGAAGAACGAAGGAAACGACGAGAAGCGGATGCATTACTAGCTGAACAAATAATGGTAAATGGTGTAGAAAGTTTCACGTATTATTGGGAAAATATCCCTTTATTTGCGACACAAAAAAATTTATCAAATCAAATGAAAGAGTCGATCCGCAACGAACGACTTGCACAATTACCGGAAGGACTGGCAGAATCTCTTTTGTTTATGGGAACAGGCACCCAACCGTCTTGGTGGGATAAGTTAGAAGAAGTAACAATTCCCGTACTCCTGATTGCAGGAGCTTTAGATGAAAAATATGTAAAAATTAATCAGGAAATGGAAACCCTGCTTCCGTTATCTGAAATGATCATTGTTGAAAAGTCAGGACATACCGTACATGTTGAACAAGTGGAAAAGTTTGATAAAATAGTAATGGAGTTCATTTCCAAAGCGTTACTAAATTCTCGCCTATAAGTGCGTGTTCAAAAAGGAAGAACCGAGTAGTTCGAGGCGGCGTAGCCTTGAGCAACGGAACGTTTGCAGTTAAATATGTGAGTAGCGGAAAAGCAAGCTAAAGAAGAAATGCGATGTGTCATTTTTCACCGGACTTTTTGAACATCCTCTATTAGAGTGGGATAAGTGCCGCAAAATTCCGAAGTAAGGGCGACTAAGTTTATATGAGGCTTTATAAATCCATCGAACTAAGTCTTCTTTATAGAAATAAAATATACATAAAAGAGGGTGCGAAATATGACAGTAGATTGGGAAAAGGTTAGAGAGTATAAAGAGATTATTTTTGAAAAATACAATGGCATAGCTAAGATTACGATGAATCGACCGGAAAAACATAATGCATTTACACCACTAACGGTAAATGAAATGATCGATGCTTTTGCTGATGCTCGTGACGATTCATCAATCGGTGTGATCGTTTTAACAGGTGCTGGAGATAAAGCTTTTTGTTCTGGTGGAGATCAATCTGTTCGCGGTCACGGTGGATACGTCGGGGATGATGAAATTCCTCGTCTAAATGTACTTGATTTACAAAGACTAATCCGTACGATCCCTAAACCAGTCATTGCTATGGTAAATGGGTATGCAATTGGTGGCGGACACGTACTTCACGTTATTTGTGATTTAACGATTGCTTCAGAAAACGCAACATTTGGACAAACTGGTCCAAAAGTTGGTAGTTTTGATGCAGGTTACGGTGCAGGATATTTAGCTCGTATGGTCGGTCATAAACGGGCACGTGAAATTTGGTATTTATGTCGTCAATACAGTGCTGCTGAAGCTTATGAAATGGGCATGGTAAATACTGTTGTTCCTTTAGAGAAACTAGAAGAAGAAACATTGCAATGGTGTGAGGAAATTTTAGAAAAATCACCAACCGCACTTCGTTTCCTAAAAGCATCGTTTAACGCTGATACAGACGGCTTAGCAGGACTTCAACAGATGGGTGGAGACGCAACACTTCTATACTATACAACTGACGAAGCAAAAGAGGGCAGAGATGCATTTAAAGAAAAACGGAAACCAGATTTCGATCAATTCCCTCGTTTCCCTTAAAATAGTAGCGTGAATCAAGAATAAGCTTTATTATAACCACTTTAGTCATAAAGAAATCCGAACTATAAATCAAAGTTTGTCGGTTTGTAAGTTCGGAATTTTTTTATTGGCTGCTGTAGATGAGTATGGCGTAAGATTCTACATGTTATAAGTTGACTCGATATCTTGATGATCAGAATATTTCGTAGCGAAAACCATTGGAGCAGTGAATAGGATTGGTTAACAAATTTATCAAGTTTTTGCATTTTAAAGCTCGGGACAAAACAAAATAGTAGATTATGAAACAAGAATAATATTTCATTTTTTACGAAAGAAATAAATGGAGACTCCCGCCAGAAGAAAAGCGTCGATAAGACACTAAAAAGACGAAGCCTAAAGGGGCTTATCAACGCTGGCGGTAAAGGAGATACTGTGAAAGCAGCGGGTAGTGCAGCTTGAACAGGTGTATTTGATGGGACGAACCTTGTGCAGTCCCAGATGTCGCTCTTATGCCAGTGGTGAAAGCGAAGTATATTTCTGTAGCGGCTATTATAAATTTAACCATTTGTGTTTTAATAACACTTCTAGCTTTTGTCTTAACCTCAACTGTCGAAAATATATTATCTTCGCATTTGCGTGGGATCATTTACGCATGTTTCGGTCTTTTTTTAATTAACTATATAAGGAGTATCATTACGATGAATCAAATTATGCCACATTGGCTCACAAAACAAGCGGAGCTTTCTCCAAATAAAATTGCTATTGAGACAGATGAAACTTCGCTTACTTTTTCACAACTTCAAGAGCATAGTGAGCGTTTTGCTCGAAAAATTGCTTCTCTTACTATTACCCCGCAAGCAAAAGTTGCAATATTATCGACGAATCAACTTGAGATGATTATTGCCATCCATGCGCTTACTTATTTACAAACTCCAATGGTTATGTTGAATACGAGACTGTCTAACAGAGAGCTAACCTATCAGATCAAACAAGCTGAAGTAGAATTAATTATTACAACTGATGAACTTCGAAATGAAAAAGAATTGGAGCATCCGAATCAAAAGACATATGGCGAAATCAACTTACTTTCAGAGATCAATGTGGAACTGGCAAAACAGATTGATTTGAGCAAACCTTGTACGTTGATGTTTACATCTGGAACAACAGGTTTACCAAAAACAGTAGTTCATACATATGGTAATCATTGGTGGAGTGCAGTTGGATCTATGTTAAATTTAGGTTTGACTGATGAAGACAAATGGTTGTTGACCCTTCCAATGTTTCACATTGGAGGATTTTCAATTTTGATGAAAAATATTATTTATGGAATGCCTATTTATTTAATGGGGAAATATAATGCGAACTATTTATATGAAGTATTAAATGAAAAGAAGATAACGATAGCCTCACTTGTTTCACTAATGCTCCGACAACTGATTGATGAACTTGGAGAAAACGAACTTCCAAGTTATATTCGCTGTATTCTGCTTGGGGGCGGCTCTGTACCGGATCCTTTACTAAAAAAAATAGAGGAGAAGAAAATGCCATTATTTCAGTCTTACGGCATGACGGAGACAAGCTCACAGATAGTTACAATTAGTTTAGCTGATGCAAAAGTAAAATCAGGTTCTTCCGGTAAAGCGCTTTTTCCAGCTGACCTAAGAATTGAAAATCCGAACATGGACGGCATAGGCGAAATTTGGGTGAAGGGTCCTATGGTGATGAACGGCTATTTGAATAATAAAAAAGCCAATGAAGAATCCTTTCATGAGGATTGGTTTAAATCAGGGGATCTAGGTTTTATGGACAAAGACGGTTTTTTATATGTTGTTGATCGTCGTTCAGATTTAATTATTTCCGGTGGAGAAAATATTTATCCTTCTGAGATTGAGAATGTCATTTTAGAATTGGACGGAATTGTTGAGGCTGCTGTTGTTGGAAAGAAAGATGATGTTTGGGGGGAAATCCCTGTTGCATTTGTTGTCGAGAATGAAAAAAAGACTTCGGCTGATAAAATTCTGAACCATTTAAAAAACAACTTAGCGTCTTATAAAGTGCCAAAAGAAATAATTTATGTTGACACACTACCCAAAAATGCATCAAACAAAATAATGCGTCATAAATTAAAGGAAAAGTTACAGCCCTAATTCACATGGAAATCAATCATGTAACATAAAATTTACTGTTGGCGGGACAGATCGTAGTTCCAAGCGTCACGCGACTAGCCTGTAAGAGGTACTTGCTGCGACTATTTTGCTCTGGTTTGAATCATGCCCGTTTTTGGTTTTGTCCGGCTAAAACGGTAACGATTCAAGCTCAAACATGCCCGTATTCAATGGTACTTGCTAATAACGGTGTGATTATTTCGTTAACTATTTCTTAAGATAAATTAATGCTTCTAGTTTAGGTAGGGGATAGCTAATCCGTGAGTATTTTGTGAGTGAAATATTAGTTTTTTTTATATAAGGATTTATAGAAGTTTTTCCGTACCTACCAGTGGTGAAAAATCTTAATTCAAATTATTCTACAGTGAGCACCTTCCTTGATGCATGTAATTTTTATTATGTGACAAATTAATAGTAGGAGGTGCTGAAATGGAAAAAAAGAAGTATTATGTTAATTTACAATCAAAAGAGATTTCACAAATTCAATATCAAAATAATGATATGTTTACGATTGAAGCAACTGATGAAGAAGTTTTATTGCTACGAAAAAAATTAGATGGAGCAGATGTAGCAGAATACGATACATTTTGGCGAGCGCATGTACCAATTGTTCCGTACCATAATGATCCGTCAAACGATAGGTATGACCGGAACCTGAGAGAGGCTTATCAAATGATTTATGATCTAGGAGATGACGCAACGAAGTCATTTATCGAAGAAACAGGAATGTTAGGAGACCGCCCCATAGATACTGAAAACTAAACTTTCGTACAATATAGTAACACTTTCATTTCTATTTTTAAGTGAATACTATACAATAGAAGTAGAAAAGGATTTGAAGGTAGTTGGTTGTTTTGGAGTATGTTTTTAAAGATTATTATCAAAATGAAGTGAAGTTGTCATTCCAAGAACAACCTTTTTCTAAAACTCCTAAGCATGTATGGATTATTTGTAAATATAAAGATAAATGGTTGCTGACAGAGCACCGCAGTAGGGGTCTGGAATTTCCAGGAGGAAAAGTAGAAAAAGGGGAAACTGCAGAGAAAGCTGCGGTTCGTGAAGTAATGGAAGAAACGGGCGGGGTAGTAAATAAATTATATTATATTGCCCAGTATTTTGTAACCGGGAGAAATGGAACGATTATTAAAAATGTGTATTTTGCTCCAATTGAAACGTTAAAAGAGCAGCCTACATATTATGAAACGAATGGACCTGTACTCTTGGATGATATTCCTGAGAACATTAAAGAAAAAAAGCGGTTTAGTTTTATGATGAAAGATGATGTGCTTTCACGTTGTCTTCGTTATGTGGAAAAACATTATTAGAAACCGGATCTGGTACAAAAGTATATGAAATTTAATACGGAATGACGTCTAAACTAATAATCGTTGAAAAGCAACACTTCTAGTTGGCTAAAATGCTACAGATACAGCCCTGTAGTATATGAAGTGAGCAATTTCAACGATTTTTTATACTCGTTTAGAAAAAATAGTATGTCAAGTTTCGATTCAAAGGTTTATTAAATCCCCGTGTAGCAACATTTTCATTTTTTATTTGGTCACTACAATTGCAAAAATTAAAGTGAGATCCTTTAACAACAGGGTTTATAAGTGGTAAATGATCCATTTTGATCAAAAAAAATTTTTTTTTGCCGAAACTTGAGTTATGTCGTATGTTTAATGAGCCAGTCTTCAAGCTTTTCAACGCCTTTATACATTAATGCGGCAAATATCGCTATAATTACTAAACTTGACATAACTAAAGAAAAGTCAAAAACTTGGAAACCATAAATGATTAAATAACCTAATCCTTGGTTTGAAACGAGAAATTCACCAACAATTACCCCAACCCAACTTAAACCAACATTCACCTTTAGTGTAGAAATCATCGTTGGAATGGCAGCAGGAAATATTGCTTCTTTAAAGCATTGCGATCTTGTAGCTCCAAGACTTTTTAGCACTTTTTGATAGTTTGGATCTACCTCATTAAATGCTGAATAAACAATGAGTGTTGTTATGATGACAGAAATAATAGCTCCCATTATTATAATCGATAAAAAACCTGGACCTAGAGCTACGATGATAATTGGTCCTAAAGCGACTTTTGGCATTGCATTAAGAACAACCAAATAAGGGTCGGATATTCTTGCAAACTTTTGCGATGTCCACAGTATAGTTGCAATTATTATACCGAGCACTGTACCAAGTATAAAGCCTAGAATTGTTTCAAATAATGTGTATTGCAAGTGATTTAACATTGAACCGTCTATTATTTTTTCATAAATCAATTGAGAAACTTTTGTCGGAGAACTAAATAGTAATGGATCAATAAATCGAAATCTACTAGCAATCTCCCATATTGCTATAAATAAAATAAAGATTATTAACTGCCAAATAGTTACGACTCTTGTTTCGGATCGAATTTTTTTAAGATAATTATCGTAAAATATTCTGTCAATTGTTTCTTTCATCAGTTGTCACCCCTTTATTTTCATCCGACATATCATCATTTAAATGCTTCCAAATCTTATCGAAAATCGGTTGATATTTTGGATGACGTCTCACGAAAAAAGGAGCTTCATTTCGCAATTCTTCTGGAACCTCAAATGTTTTTGCAATTCTTCCAGGAGCAGTTTCCATTAAAAAGATACGATCACTCATGGAGATAGCTTCACCTAAATCATGTGTAACAAGAATTGCTGTTTTGTTATATGTTTCCATCAATTTGGCCACTAAATTTTCCAGTTTTAATTTTGTTACATAATCAAGTGCTGAAAAAGGTTCATCGAATAATAGAATTTCTGGATTAGTTATCAGTGTTCTAACAAGGGCGATTCGTTGCCGCATCCCGCCTGAAAGTTCAGAAGGGAAATCATTTTCAGTTTCCGCCATATTTACATCTGCTAATAATTGTCTCGCATGTATTTTTGTTTGATCTGTAATTTGGCCATTGATTTTAGGACCCAGTAATATATTATCCATTACTGTTTTCCACGGAAATAGATAATCTTGTTGTAACATATAACCAATATTTAAAGAAGAATCTGCTAAAGGTTCATTTTTTAATTTAATATGACCTTCTGTTTGTTGCATTAATCGTGCGATAATAGATAAAATGGTTGATTTTCCACATCCACTAGGTCCGATAATGGAGACAAACTCACCTTCGTCAATCGACAAGGAAATATCTTCAAGTGCTTTCGTGTATCCAGTTGTTGAAAAGTAATAATGTGACACGTTATCTAAGGTCAAAAATGCCATATATTTTCCCCCTAGTCTTGTGTAACCTCATTTGCAATATCTGTATTCACCAACTCATCATATGGTGCATGTTTTGGTAATTCTCCAGCTTCTTCCATAATATTTTGTAAATTTTCCCAAGCCTCTTCAGTAAGTAATGGGCTTGAAGCAAAAGAACCTTGTTGTTTATACCGATCAATAGAGGAAATAAGCATATCTAGTTCCGTATCTTCGAAATAAGGTTGCACTACTTTGGCAATTTCTTCAGCATCCGTTTCTTCTACCCATTGTTGTGCTTTATAAATTGCTTTTGTAAAGCTTTTAACTACATCTTCATTTTCATTGATAAAACTTTCTTTCGTCATAAAAACGGTATATGGAATCAGGCCAGATTCTTCACCAAATGAAGCGATGACATGACCTTTTCCTTCTTTTTCAAATGTACTAGCAGTTGGTTCAAACAGTTGGACATATTCAGCATCACCGGAGACAAAAGCACTTGGAATGTTAGCAAAATCAATATTTTGAAGTAATTCCAAATCTTCGTGTGGATCAATATCATGTTGTTTTAAAACATACTCCCCAACCATTTGCGGCATTCCACCTTTTCGTTGCCCTAAGAAAATACTACCTTTTGTATCTTCCCAAGAAAAGTCAGGTTTCTCTGTTTTGGATACTAAAAATGTACCATCCGTTTGTGTAAGTTGCGCAAAATTAATAACAAGGTCAGATGCGTCTTGTCCGTATACGTAAATAGATGTTTCTGATCCAACAAGAGCGATGTCTGCATTGTCTGATAGAAGGGCAGTCATTGTTTTATCTCCACCCCAAGTTGTTTGCAGATCAACTTTCAAACCTTCTTCTTCAAAATAACCATTTTCAATTGCAACATATTGTGGCGTGTAAAAAACAGAACGAGTAACTTCAGCCAGTTTTATTTCTAATACATCATTTGAAGAGCAAGCTGATAGAAAAACTAAAAGTAAGATAAATAAGTAACTGACCCATTTGATCATTCTCATCTGATGCAACTCCTTTATCTTTTTCGTATATCAACATTAGCCTATGCAAAAGGGAATTTATGTGTGTCAAAAATTAGTTGGGAGAGGATTCAAGTCGGGGTTGCAGTTGCTCAGGTCGAGGTGAAGGTTGCTCAAGTCGAGGTGAAAGTTGCTCAGGTCGAGGTGAAAGTTGCTCAAGTCGAGGTGAAAGTTGCTCAAGTTAGAGGTGAAAGTTGCTCAGGTCGAGGGTGAAGTTGCTCAAGTCGAGGTGAAAGTTGCTCAAGTTAGAGGTGTATGTTCATATAAAAAACCGACTCAACATATGAGTCGGTTTGTAAATAATGTGTTATTTATGGATTGGACCGGCTTGCTTTATATTTTCACTAGCATTTGTAAATTTTTCGAAGTTTTGATGGAATTCTCTAGCTAAGTTTTGAGCAGTTTTATCATAGGCGTCTTTATCTGCCCATGTATTTCTTGGAATTAACACTTCATCAGGAACCCCTGGTACATGTGCAGGAATATTTAAACCGAAAATATCATCTTGAATTGTTTCAATTGTATTTAACTCACCCTCAAGGGCAGCATGAATCATTGCACGAGTGTAAGATAATTTCATTCGGCTACCTACTCCGTATGGGCCTCCAGTCCATCCTGTATTTACTAAAAATACATTTGCGTTATACTGGTCAATTTTTTCACCAAGCATTTGTGCATATTTATCAGGTGAAAGTGGTAAGAATGGTGAACCGAAACAAGCTGAGAATGTAGCTTCGGGTTCCGTGATTCCACGCTCTGTACCAGCTAATTTACTTGTGTAACCACTTAAGAAATGGTACATTGCTTGTTCTTTCGTTAATTTACTAATCGGTGGTAATGTACCAGATGCGTCCGCTGTTAAGAAAATAATTGTGTTTGGATGTCCTGCAACACTTGGCTTAACAATATTGTCAATATTCTCTAGTGGGTAAGCAGCTCGTGTGTTTTCTGTTAAGCTTGTATCTGAATAATCTGGTTCACGTGAATTATCATCTAATACGACATTTTCCAAAACAGAGCCGAAACGAATAGCGTCATATATTTGTGGTTCTTTTTCTTGAGATAGATCCACACATTTGGCATAGCATCCACCTTCAATGTTGAAAACACCATTTGGACTCCAACCATGTTCATCATCACCAATTAATTTACGGTAAGGATCTGCTGATAGCGTTGTTTTTCCAGTACCTGAAAGACCGAAAAACAATGCTACATCGCCTTCTTCTCCAACGTTAGCAGAACAATGCATAGAAAGCACATTTTGCCGTGGTAGTAAGTAATTCATGACAGAAAAGATTGATTTTTTAATTTCCCCTGCATATTCTGTTCCACCTATAAGAACGATGCGTTTTTTAAATGAGATGACGATAAATGTTTCAGAGTTTGTGCCATCTTCTTCTGGATTTGCTGTACAAGTAGGAGCAGATAAAACAGTAAATTCAGATTTGTGATTATGCAATTCAGTCTTATCTGGAATAATAAATAACTGGCGTGCAAATAGATTATGCCACGCATATTCATTAATTACTTCTACGGGTAGACGGAATTTCTCATCAGCACCTGCAAATCCTTTAAAAGAAAATAATTCATTTTTGCTTTTTAAATGGTTGATCACTTTCTGATAAAGTTTTTCAAATGAAACTTCATCAAGGGGTTGATTTACCGCTCCCCAATCTACAATATTTTCCGAGACATCATCTCTTACGATAAAACGGTCTTTAGGAGAGCGCCCTGTATATTTACCTGTCGTAGCCTGAACTGCTCCCGTTGCAGTTAAAACTCCTTCTTCTCTCGATAAAATCTTTTCAACCAATAACGGAACAGATAAATTTGTATGCAGTTTATTATTCGTTTCAAATTCATGAGTTTCGATTGAATTTGCAGTCATGTTCATTGCCCTAACCTTCCTTTACAAGTACTTAATTCTGAATATAGTATAACACATTAACTTAAATAGTCCATACTAAATATAATGCGAATTAATTATACCTTAGATAGATATTTGATTATATAGCATATTATCCATATTATATACAGATTGTGCAATAGTTAAAGAAAATCGTTACAAATTTGTGAAATAAATCACATTCGCATGAAAATACAGTTGTTTGACAACTTTAGACACTTTAGTGTAAGCTATTTTTAACGGACTCTCTTATTAGGAGTTGGTGGAGGGACAGACCCGAGGAAGCCCAGCAACCATCACAATATGTGAAAAGGTGCTAACCTGATGCAAGGACTTTCCTTGAACAATAAGAGTGAAAGGCATTTCCTTTCCTCTATTATTAGATGGAAGGGATTTTTTATTTTCTCTCGTTTATAATAAACAAGAATTCCTTTAAAACCTAATTATTTTTGAGCTCCGTGTACTATATAGTAGGAGGCTTTTATTTATGGTAAAAAATCGTCATTTGTTCACATCTGAATCGGTTACAGAGGGACATCCTGATAAGATTTGTGATCAAATTTCAGATGCAATTTTAGATGACATATTAACGGACGACCCTAAAGCACGTGTTGCTTGTGAAACAATGGTTACCACTGGGCTCGTATTAGTAGCAGGCGAAATTACCACTACAACATACGTTGACATCCCAAAAATAGTTCGAAAAACGATATCGGAAATTGGTTATACACGAGCAAAATATGGATTTGACGCACAGACATGTTCTGTACTTACTGCAATTGATGAACAATCTCCAGATATTGCAAGTGGTGTGGACACAGCGCTTGAAGCTAGAGATGGAAATAAAGATAATAACATAATCGGTGCAGGTGACCAAGGATTGATGTTTGGTTTTGCTTGTGATGAAACAGAGGAGTTAATGCCGTTACCTATTTTTTTAGCTCATCGTTTAGCTAAAAAGTTAACAGAAGTTCGAAAAAATGGAACGCTTTCCTATTTACGCCCAGACGGAAAATCGCAAGTTACCATAGAGTATGATGATAAAGACAAGCCAGTTCGAGTGGATACAATCGTCATTTCTACTCAACATCATCAAGATGTAACACTTGATCAGATAGATAAAGATCTAATGAAATATGTAATAGAACCTGTTGTACCAAGTTTTTTATTAGATGAGAATACAAAATATTTTATAAATCCTTCTGGTAGGTTCGTAATTGGAGGTCCCCAAGGAGATGCTGGATTAACAGGGAGAAAAATTATCGTTGATACGTATGGAGGATATGCAAGACATGGTGGTGGGGCATTTAGTGGGAAGGATCCAACGAAAGTTGACCGATCAGCTGCATATGCAGCAAGATATGTAGCAAAAAATATTGTCGCTGCTCATTTAGCAGAAAAATGTGAAGTGCAACTTGCATATGCTATTGGTGTAGCTGAACCAGTTTCTATTTCCGTTAATGCATTCGGTACAGGAAAAGTTACGGAAGAAAAGCTTGTTGAAGTAATCCGAAACACGTTTGATTTAAGCCCAGCAGGAATCATTACGATGTTGGACTTACAAAAACCAATTTATCGACAAACCGCAGCATACGGTCACTTTGGTCGCCATGATTTGTATTTACCTTGGGAACAAACAGATAAAGTGGAAGATATACGAAAATCATTATTAGAGTATGTTTAAAAAAGAAGCTTGACTTATCGTTATTCATCAAATAACTGTAAGACAAGCTTTTTCAATTCAGTTACCTGTCCTCATTTGGTTTCTAATTTCAAATTATTTTTCCAAAGACTGAATAAACTTGTCCTCCTTTTGAAATACGTTGCTTAAATGTTCATGTATCAGTAGGATGGACTGATAAATGGCACTTCTTTTGCTTCAGGATAATGAGGTGGCGTCGTACCAATCATATCTTTAGCATCGTACAAACTTTGAATTTCCCCGATAGCAAATCGTCCCACTACTACAGCACCTAAGCATAAACTTTCATAACTTATCGGCACTGATAAAAATGTAAGAACAGACTTTAAATTAAAGAAAAATCCTCTATCGTTGCTCGTATGAGATTTGCTTTTGTATGATGAATGCTAAGCCAAAAAAGGAACCTTTTGCATTTGCGTCCCAAATGGGGGCGCACTCGCCTGAGTAAGTAAGGATGGAAGATAAGTCCCACAGCTCCTGGTTTTAACTTTTTCTGCCATAGCAGTAATGAAATCATATGGGTCTTTTTCTTTATCTTTCGCATGCTTTGTTTCTGTTTTTGTTTGTGCAAGTTGATCACGAACCCATCTTAAAACAACTCCACCATTATTGACAGGCTCACTTATTGTTCAGTGATCATTAAATAATGGGTACAGAACGTACGCCCTTTCGAATAAATGACTGGAGCATTGGATGCTGTGCGTATGGAACCACTTGTCCCAATCGTTACAGCGGCAATTCCTTTCTCAAAAGCGTTTAAACCGACATAAGAGAGCACACCATCGCTTGAACTGATAAAAACTGATAATTCCGGTTCGACAAAAAATACGTTGGAAGTGTTGGATGCTTTAATGGAAAATAAAGTACCGATAATTGCGATTATAAATTTTGCAAAGTCTCCTTTATCAAAAAAAAAGCGGATATATCACTATTTACTATCTCAGAAGAAACAGATATTCGTTCGGAGGCTCTTTCGTCACGGATTGCTCATTTAACGATTATGAATAAAGAAAAAGGAACAGAAGCGCTAAATCGAATGAGACGAGCGATTTTGGTGAAGAGGATATAGTTGTAACATTATTTGGCGAAAAATTAAAAGCAACCAAAGCTCGTAATATAGCTAGGTTGCTTTTGAAATTTAAACATCTAAACCTAAATCCGATTCTTTTTATCCTCATTAATCGTTGCTTTTTTCGCAACAAAAACGGAAATTTGCATCTGTGGTTTATTATTATGGAGGATGTTCAAACGTACTTATAGTGATATATCATGACAAACTCCAAAATATAAGTTACGTAATCATAGTATAGATATAATGTAATTATGACAAAATAATGAAACATTATAAAAAAATACTTAAATATTCAGTAAATAGTATATTCAATATTGTTTGTAAATTAAACACATGGTATTATATTACTTAAAATAGAAGAAAAAGGAAGATGAATAAACATGAGTCAATTCGTTGGGGGTTATTATGAGGTCACGAATGTAAAACATGAAAAATTACAGTCAAGTTTAACAGAAACAATTTCCGGCAGTGTTTCTAATACGAAAAAACATTTTATAAATGAGGAACACTTTTTCTTAGGCTATGATGTAGAGAAGGGAACAGAAGAAAAAGGAAAATATTTTTATGATGACCAATTTCACGTTTATTTTGATGGTGAGTGTTACAATGCAGAAAAATTAAAGTGGAGGATTAATGAAGATATACACATCGAGGGACCGTATATGCCAGAAATAATTGCGAAGTTATTTCGTACATATTATACGGATGTGTTTGAGTTTATTATCGGGAAATTTTCCCTTATTATATGGGATAAAAAAAATAAAACCATATATGGTGCTCGTGATCATTTTGGGGTAAAGCCACTGTTTTATCACGAAAATGATAAAACATTTATTTTTTCCTCTAGCAAAAAGGGAATTGTGCTATTTCTAGGAAAAGAGGCTATAGATCCAGAAGCATTACAACATTATTTTAGCTTTCAATATGTTCCTGAACCATTCACGTTAACAAAAGGGGTACATATGGTTCATCCAGGCACTTACTTTATCAAATCGGAGGATCACCCAATTCAATTTATTCGTTATTGGAAGGCAACGTTTAATCCAATACATACCGATAAAAATTATTGGGTTACAGAAATTAGAAACGTAATGTTGGAGAAAGTTAAGGCATATATGAAAAATGAAAACAAACGGATTGGTAACTTTTTGTCTGGTGGAATTGATTCTACCTTAATTGTTTCATTAGCGAAGCAAATCAAACAAGACATAAAAACGTTTTCTGTCGGCTTTGAACAGGAGGGGTTTTCTGAGGTAGGACTAGCTCAAGAGACGGCTACAAAATTAGAAGTGGAAAATATTTCAACAATCATTACACCAGAACAATATGTAGATAAAATACCAGAAATTATTTGGCAGTTAGATGATCCTTTAGCAGACCCTTCTTGTGTCCCACTATATTTTGTTGCAAAAGAAGCTAGCAAGCATGTTGATATCGTTTTATCTGGTGAAGGAGCCGATGAGTTGTTTGGTGGCTACAATATTTATCGAGAGCCAACATCATTAAAAATATTTGATTATATCCCGAAACAGATAAGGCGTGCACTTCGCCAATATGCTCAACATTTACCAAAACATGTAAGAGGAAAGAGCTTTATAATAAGAGGAACAACACCATTAAACGAGCGTTATATCGGTAATGCGAAAATGTTTGAAGAAGAAGAAAAACAACATTTTTTACACTATTTTGATGAAAATGTCTCCTACAAACAGATCACAGGGCAACTTTTTGAACATGTAAAGGATGAGCCGCTCGTTTCCCAAATGCAATATATTGATATAAATACTTGGTTATGCGGTGATATTTTGCTAAAAGCTGAAAAGTTGTCTCAAGCTAATGGAATTGAGATACGCATGCCATTTATGGATAAGGAAGTGTTCGAACTTGCTAGTAAAATTCCAGTAGAACTAAAAGTCACTAATCTAACGACAAAATATATATTGCGAGAGGCATCACGAGGTATTGTCCCCGACCATGTTCTTCACCGGAAAAAGCTTGGTTTTCCTGTTCCTATTCGTCATTGGTTAAAACGAGAATTAAATGGATGGGCAAAACAAGTCATTGCGGAAAGTGAGGTAGAGGAATACATTAATAAATCATATGTTAACAATCTACTTGATACACATTGTAAGGGAAATGCTGATTATAGTAGGAAGATATGGACATTTTTAATATTCATGGTGTGGCATCAAGTATTTATAGAGGGGAAATATAATTTTTCTAAGCAAAAAGTGGAGCAAATCAATAATCGTATTTATGTGTAATCAATTTTTCTATGTAACTAGTAGAAGTAATGAATATGATTATATAAGAGGATGTTCAAAAAGTTCGGTAAAAATGACACTGCGAATTTCGCACGAATGCTTGTTTCTCCGCTCCTTGAAAAAGGAAAGCACTTTTTCTACGTGCTAGAAGCGTTTCCTTGGAAAAGAAGATCACTTTTCCTGCGTGCCAGATCTTTGCTCATGTATCTAAATGCATACATTCCGCTGCTCGAAACTGCATGCACTATAATGCATACATTCCGCTGCTCGAAACTGCATGCACTATAAGGAGAATAAATTTTTTATTACATTGAAATAGCCGAAAATAAGTGAAAAGCGAAAATCAAAAAGAGCAAGCAATTTATTTAATAGATAGTAATTGCTTGCTTTCCCATTTGAATCCATGCTTCAATAAAATTTTCTTTTGGGGCTTCACTCCTTTGGTCTAACGGGTCATTAAAATAAACGTTTTCTTGATCAAATCCGGTGAGAAGTACAGAATGTTCTCTATACGTAACTTCAATAGGTCCATCTTCTGTATACCAAGTAATAAATTCACTTTCAGGTAATTTATTATAATGAGAGTTAATAATTACCCATACAGGACGTCCTAAACTTATTTGCTCCTCAACTGCAGAAAAATCTTCCCCAGTAAAATCATGAACAGTCATGTCAGCCGCATATTGCTTTGCTAATTCAGCAATTGGTTTATGATACACACCTAGTCCTGGTGTGTCAAAGGAGAGCATATCACCAACAAAACCGTTATTTGGATTTCCGAAATAAGTTTTATCCCCTCTTCTTTCAAAAATTGCCGGGTTTCGTTTTATATTATCTGCAAGTTCTAGTTTATCAACATGAATATCGTTAAAAGCTAATAACATACCCAATGATGTAATTTCACATCCCCGTGGTAACTCAGGTAATTGTTTCATAAGCGGTGCCTCTAATTGAGCTTCTTGTTTATTGATATTTGGCTCTTCAATAATTAAGTTAGATACTTTTTGTTCAACTGGTACTTTTAACATTTCACTCGGTTTTGTAAAAATTGTTGGTGATGTATCAAGTCCGAGTTTATCCTTAAGATCACCTACATACATACTAAACAAAATAATACTAGTGATGAAACATAAAATAGAACAGATAAGACTACTTGTTTTAAAAAATGTATCAGAGGTTTTTATACTGTAATACATAAAGACGGATGCAATCATGGTGAATAGTAAAAAAAATTTAATCATCATACATACACCCCATTATATATTTTCAGAAAAAGTACAAGTGTCTGGTTAACTATACGCGTTCTTTAATTGTGGTAACTTATCATCAGAAATAAAAATAATTACATTGGCGGCTATTCCCATTGAGGTCTTAAGCAAAGACTTACTGTAGTAAATATACTATTTTGATTATTGCTTGAGCTGTCTGAGAAGGTGCGGGCTTCTTGCTTTTGTTTCTAATCCATCGAGGATATTTAAAAATCTAGCCCAAGGTTCGTATATTTTTTATAATAATCTCGTTTATCTCTATATGACTTTCGGACTCGTTCCATTTCATCTAAGTCTTTTTGAGTCAGTTCTCTGATAACTTTTGCCGGACGACCAAAAGCTAACGTGTTCGGTGGAATTTTTGTTCCTGGTGAAACTAAACTTCCGGCACCGATAAAAGCATTTTCTCCAATTTCAGCGCCATCAAGTAGGAGAGAACCCATTCCAATTAGTGCATTTTTCCTTATCGTACATCCATGGATTGTCACTTGATGTCCAATCGTAACATCATCTTCAATAATGACAGGTAAATCCGGACTCTGATGGACGAGCGATAAGTCTTGAATATTTACATTTTTCCCGATGCGAGTGGGAGCGACATCACCACGGATGACAGTTTTAAACCAAATACTTGCTCCTTGCTCAATCTCAACATCTCCAATAATGGTTGCGTTTTTAGCAACAAATACGGAATCGTGGATTTTCGGTTCGACATGTTTATAATGATGTATCATTGAATAACCTCCGTGCATATATGTATATAAGTTATTTTATCTTTTTTCAATTGCAACTACAAATGGTGGATTATTTTTTTGGTTAATAAATTGATATTGAATGACACCGTAGTTTTTTTGATCTAATTCTCTAGCAAATTGGATGACTGCATCTTTTTCTTCCTTCCCACCCTCATGCCCATGATAGACAACTACGACGATGCGTGCGCCTTTTTTTGACATTTCCAGTAAAGCTTCAATTGACTGAATAGTTGTATCACCTTTTGTTATGATTTGCTTATCACTTCTTGGTAAATAACCTAAATTAAAGATAGCTCCAGAGATCTCTATATTATCAGGTAAATATTGCTTTACATTTGAGTGACTATCATGAATGAGATTAACATTATGGCATTTTTTTTCTTTTAATAAAGCCTTCGTAGTTTCTATCGCTTGTTGTTGAATATCAAAAGCGTATACTTTTCCTGATTCACCAACAAGTTCACTTAAGAAAAGTGTATCATTACCGTTTCCACTAGTTGCATCGACAGTAACCGAACCTTTATTGACAGTTTCTTTTAATAATTGATGAGCAAAGGGGATTATTCCTTGTAACATTTAGATCATACCTCGACTTTTTATAAACAATATAGGATATCTCACATGTTTGTAGTATAATTTAATTTGAAAGGGAATAAAAGCAAGAACTAGCTCGAATCTTGACAAAGCATGCATCATTCACTACAATTCGAGTAGTTAGTGCAAATTTTTTCATATGTTCATATGTTCATAGAAATAGTAATGCAAAAGTTTAAGTACATGGATTATTGTTAACACTGTAGAAATGAACTTATATTAGTACGTATTCAAAAAGGAGGATAAAAAGTACCGAGTAGTTCGAGGCGGGGTAGCTTTGAGTAACGAAACGTATGTAGTTAATACGTGAGGAACGGAAAAGCAAGCCAACGAAGAAATTCGATGTGTCATTTTTACCGGACTTTTTGACCAACCTCTATTATATTATAAATAAATTACATAAATGATTCTAGCTTTTGGAATTAGCTCCTCTTTGGTCATCATGGGAAGCTTTTTAAAATAAATTAAATTTATTGCATAAGAATGGTATTTATTATAGGGAGGCAGTGGTTATGAGTTATAACCATAACGAAGTAGAAGCTAAGTGGCAAGCTTATTGGTTAAAAAATAAAACTTATAAAACAGATGCAACATCAGAAAAGAAAAAAATCTATGCACTTGATATGTTTCCTTATCCATCTGGTTCAGGGCTACATGTTGGTCACCCAGAGGGATATACGGCAACAGATATCATTTCTCGAATGAGACGGATGCAAGGTTATGAGGTGCTTCATCCAATGGGCTGGGATGCATTTGGTTTACCTGCAGAACAGTATGCATTAGACACAGGTAATAGTCCAGCCGAATTTACTGAGAAAAACATTGCGACATTTAAACGTCAAATTCAGGAGCTTGGATTTTCCTATGATTGGGATCGAGAAATCAATACGACAGATCCTTCTTATTATAAGTGGACCCAGTGGATTTTTACGAAGCTTTATGAAAAAGGGCTTGCTTATATGGATGATATTGAAGTAAATTGGTGCCCCGCTTTAGGTACCGTGCTTGCAAACGAGGAAGTTATTGACGGTAAAAGTGAACGTGGGGATCATCCGGTTGTAAAAAAACCGATGAAACAATGGGTTCTTAAAATAACGGAATATGCGGATCGTTTATTAGAAGATTTGGAAGAATTAGATTGGCCTGAAAGCATTAAAGAAATGCAACGTAATTGGATCGGACGTTCAGAAGGAGCAGACGTTACATTTAAAGTGGCAGATCATGACTTGGAGTTTGAAGTTTTTACTACACGACCTGATACGTTATTTGGTGTAACATATGCTGTTTTTGCACCGGAACATCCATACATTAAAGAAATTGTGACAGATGATATGCGCAAGAATGTTGAAGCTTATATAGAAGAAGTTAAAAGTAAATCAGAAATTGAACGTACGGATGTATCGAAGGAAAAAACGGGGGTATTTACTGGCGCCTATGCAATTAATCCAGTAAATAAAAAGCAAATCCCAATTTGGATTTCAGATTACGTGTTAATGACATATGGAACTGGTGCTATTATGGCGGTACCGGCACATGACGAACGCGACTATGAATTTGCAACTAAATTCGATCTACCTATTATAGAGGTTGTAAAAGGTGGAGATGTTTCAAAAGAAGCTTATGTAGGTGACGGTGAGCATGTCAATTCGGATTTTTTAAATGGATTGAATAAAGACGAAGCTATTACAAAAATGATTGATTGGCTAGAGGAAAACGAGAAAGGAAACAGGGAAGTCACTTACCGTTTGCGAGATTGGTTATTCTCAAGGCAACGATACTGGGGGGAGCCGATTCCAGTTATTCATTGGGAAGACGGTACAATGACGACTGTTCCCGAGGAAGAATTACCTCTTGAATTACCAAAAATGACGGAAATAAAACCATCTGGAACTGGTGAATCTCCTCTAGCAAATAGCGGCTGGGTTAATGTAGTTGATCCTAAAACAGGAATGAAAGGACGTCGCGAAACAAATACAATGCCACAATGGGCAGGTAGTTGTTGGTATTATTTACGATTTATCGATCCGAACAATGATGAGCAAATTGCCGATCCAAAACTGCTTGAAAAATGGTTACCTGTCGATATTTATATCGGTGGTGCGGAACATGCCGTACTCCACTTATTGTATGCACGTTTTTGGCATAAATTTCTATACGATATCGGAGTTGTACCAACGAAAGAACCTTTCCAAAAGTTAGTTAACCAAGGAATGATTCTTGGTGCGAATAATGAAAAGATGAGTAAATCGAAGGGGAATGTTGTAAACCCTGACGACATTGTCTCAAGTCATGGCGCAGACACATTAAGATTATATGAAATGTTTATGGGACCGTTTGATGCAGATGTAGCATGGTCAACAACCGGATTAGATGGGGCACGACGTTTTCTTGATCGTGTATGGAGATTGATAGTAACGGGTGAAGGGAATTTATCCTCGAAAATTGTTAATGAATATGACAAGTCGATGGAACGAATTTACCATGAAACGGTGAAAAAAGTAACGATTGACTTTGAAAATTTACATTTTAATACGGCAATTTCTCAAATGATGGTATTTGTAAACGAAGGATACAAAGTAGATAAAATTTCTAAAGATTTTATTGAAGGGTTTATTAAGTTACTGTACCCAATTGCACCACATTTGGGGGAAGAACTTTGGGAACGTTTAGGTAACGAAAATACGATTACGTATGAAGAATGGCCAACGTACGATGAATCAAAGCTTGTCGAAGAAGAAGTTGAGGTAGTTATTCAAGTAATGGGTAAAGTAAGATCAAAAATTAATGTTTCCAAAGAAGTATCAAAAGAAGAATTAGAGGCGGAAGCATTGGCAAATGAAAAAATCCAACCATGGCTTAAAGGAAAAACAGTACGTAAAGTAATTGTTGTTCCTGGTAAATTGGTTAATATTGTTGCGAATTAATTAGCGAAGATAGTAAGTCGAAAAAGGCGAAGATATCACTCGAAGAAAAATAGTGATGTCGTCGCCTATTTTCTAGGAAGATAAAAAAGTACAAAATGTTTCTGTTCGTTGTCCTACTAAGAATTGTTTGTTCTTTTGAAGATTTTTGTAACGTATCCTCAGTTGTACGTTAATCCTCGGTTAGTGTAGTTTAAGTTTTTAAAATAAAAGGATACATAACCAATAAATTAAGGATGATGCAGACATTAATCACTATCTCTCCACTCCGATTTTAATATGATCCAATCATCTTTTTGAAAATACCAAAGTGTCTCAATCTCACCTAAGATATCTTTTTCATCTAAACCTTTGATGTATTGATTGCTTTTCAGCCCATATCCTTTCGATTCACTGATTAGGACAGGTTCTAATAAAGTTATTGGAGTTATTTTAATTCTTTTATCTTCTAATAATTTCCCATCCTCTTCGTATAAATTTTGATCAATATATTTAATCATGTCGTCAGATATGTCTTTAATAATTGGTTTCATATTTGGATTTAATGTAATTTCAACTTTAAAGTCATCTAATAATCGTGCTTGTATATGATTATGCTTCGGTATAGGAAGTTGTTTTATTATGCCGTTTTTTACCGTATAGAGCTGGTAAATAGAATGAGTGCTTTCTTCATTTTTAGCAACTTCATAAAATAGATCGAATGTATTATCGTGATTTAAATCAATTAGTTTTAATTTAGGATTATATCCACTTTCCAAAGAAATTTTCCATTGTTTAGAAAATGGACTTGTTATATCGAGCCAAATATCTCGATAAAAATTACTTTCATCGGATAATAAGATCCCCCTTAGTGTAAATTGTTCATGAAAGCCGTCACCTGTTAAGTCTTCTTCATAAGAATTAATTAATGAAACATTTTCATTTTCTGCCTTTATCGATATCTGAGGAATAATTAGGAATAATAAACAAGTTAAAAAAGGTAAAATTGTTCTCAATAGTTAACCCTCCAAGGTTTAAGGTGAGATTATTTTATGTATAATTTAGTTAACCTATACACTGGTGGTTTATTACTATAACTTGTAAAATGGAGGAAATTTTATCGTCTAGTTAATTTGTCTGTTAGTAGTCTGTTAATAAGTCTTATTTTAGTCTTGACATTTTATTAAAGTGTATGTAACATAGTTTGTGTTGCTTTAAAAATACGTGCATACTTTTGACTAAAAATATAAAGTGTGTTATAATTATTATCGCTATAATACTTGTCTTGCTTTTTAGAAAAAAATTAAAAAAAGTATTGACGATAAAAATATAAAGTGTTATAGTTGAAAAGTCGCTCAAAGAGAGTGTTAAAAATTTGAATTAAGTGTTGACATCTTGTTCTTTAGGTGTTACACTTATATAGTTGCCTCGACGAGGTGACAG